>JAGAAU010000042.1 GCA_017615135.1 Bacteroidales bacterium
AGGCCTTTTCGATGTCCTCGCCATCGGGCTCCAGCTCAGCCAGCACGTCCACATCGCCCGCGGCGCTCTCCGCCGCGTCGAAATCACTAACCCAAGCTTTTATCGAACTGGTCTTCTTGAGGAAAGCCTCCGCCTCCTTGGCATCGTTCCAGAAATCGGCCGCCTGACTCTGCTTCTCCCTCTCCTGCACCTCCGCCCTCTTTTCGGCGATGTGCAGCACCCCGGCCAGAATCTCCAGCCTGCGCTTCAAATCCTTTATCTGTTCCGCAGTAATCATCTTACAATCTACAAAAATAACCATAATTCCGAAATTATTCCGATATTAGCACCATATTATTCAGTAGTTATGAACTCCAGGAAGATAAGGCTTTTCACATGGTACCGCGGTGCCAATTACGGCTCTTCCCTTCAGGCTTATGCACTTCTCCATAAACTTGCCTTACTGGGTTACAAGGTTAAAGTAATCCGGGAGTTCAACTATCCCTATTCCCTCAACAGCATCCTCAACAATATCTGGCTTAAGCTGGGCTTTTCCGTAAGCATATTCAGGGGACTGAAAATCAAGAGGATACGCGCGCTGAAAGATTACCCCTACCCTGTTGCCAGGAAGCGCTTCCTTTCGTTTTTCCGAAAGGAGATTCCAAGCGTGCTGCCGGCAGGCCCGCTGAGTCTGGGCTGCATGAAGAGGAATACCAGGGTTTTCGTGACCGGCAGCGACCAGCTCTGGAACTGCTACGACCACTTCCGCGGGCTGGAGTTCCTCGATTTCGTGCATGGTGTCAAGAAGGTATCGTATGCTACCAGCATAGGCGCCGGAAGCATCCCCGAGCAGTATCAGGACCAGGTTCGCAGCTACCTTTCGGAATACAGCCACATCAGCGTGCGCGAAAAAAGCGCCGAACTGGAGTTGAAACGAATCACCGGCAGGAGCGACATCCGCACCGTTCTCGATCCTACATTCCTGCTTTCTGCAGAGGAATGGAGATCGCTGGCCGGGGGCGCATCGAACGACCTTCAGATGCCCGGCAGATACATCTTCTGCTATCTTCTGCGAAAGGACTTCGATTATTCGGAAACCCTTGCCCGCATCAAGGAGCAGACCGGCATACAGGAAGCAGTCCTCTTCCCTTCCAACGAGAATCCGGGGCTGCAGATAGAAGGATGCCGCCGCTGCGGGAATGCCGGCCCCAAGGAGTTCGTAAAGGCCCTTGACGGCGCAGCATTCGTGCTCACCGATTCGTTCCACGGGAGCGCACTGTCAATCATACTCGGAAAGCAGTTCGCCAACCTTAAACGTTTCTCCGACAACGATGTAAAGTCGCAGAATTCAAGGCTTTACAATCTTATGGACATGCTGGGAATGCAGCCCCGTTTCGTAGAAGACGGCTTCCCTCAGGCCATAGATTACGCTGTCGTCCAGGCAAAACTGGCAGCCCTTCGCGAGGATTCCGTCTCTTACCTTAAAGAAATTGTAGAATAATGGGAAAGGAGAGATATTACGCATCGTCATTCATCTGGAGCACTGCGACTAAGGTTCTCAATGCCCTGGTTGGATTCGTGTCGGTTCCCCTTCTCATCGGACAGTTCGGACGGGCCGAATATGGTATCCTGACCCTGGCCCTCTCGTTCAATGCCTACATGCATCTGCTCGACCTGGGCATGAATACCGGAGCCGTGCGCTATTTCTCCATCTGGAAGACAGAGGGAGACAGTGCCCGCGTTGACAGGGTCGCCAGGACCAACCTGAGTTTTTACAGCCTGGTCGCCGTCCTGAACATGCTGATAGTCCTGGGTGTAGCTCTCTTTGGCGAGGGGCTCTTCTCCATATCCCACGCCCAGTTCATTACCCTGCGCTGGTGCCTTTTCAGCCTCGCGGCACTGTCGCTGTTCAGCTGGGCGGCAACTGCCTTCAACCAGCTTCTGGTGGCAGATATGCAGATGGCGTTCACAATGAAGATGAGCTTCGCCGCCGTGCTGCTGAAAATCGCCCTGATAGTAATAACCCTCAAGGCTTCCCTTTCGCTTCCGCTTTTCTTCTTCTTCCTTACACTCATCACTTCCCTGCTCATTATTCCTTTTGCCTGGAAGTGCCGCCGCGACGGGCTCGTCACCTGCCTCCGCCCGGCGGGATACTGGAGCGATTTCAAGCCTGCATTCATCTTCAGCCTGTCGATATTCGCCCTGTCGTTTTTCCAGATGACCGCCTCCGAATCGAGGCCGCTCGTCCTTGGAATCTGCATCCCCGAGGCTGCCAACACGCTCACCGATTTCAAGATTATCTCGGTGGTGCCGGCCCTCATTGTGGCAATCGGCGGATCGCTGTCGGGAATATTCCTGCCCAATACTTCCGGGATGGTCGCACGCGACGACCGCGCCGCAATCGAGCGTTTCGCCTATAAATGGACGCGCTACACCACAATCATAGCCAACATTCTCTGCGTGCCCTTCATCCTCTGTGCAGCAGAGGTCATTTCCGCTTATGTCGGGCAGGCCAACGCGCACCTGTCGGTATGGATGGTTATCTGGTGCGTCACGGTGCTCATCCAAATCCACACCACCCCGGGCAACAGCCTGGTGCTCGCATTCGGCAAAACCAAAGCCCTCGTGGTCACTACGGCCATCAGCTGCGTGCTGTCCATTGCCATCAACGCAGTGCTTGCAAAAAGATTCGGCGTCGGTTCGGCAGTCATCGCGTATTTCATTTACGTTTCCGTAGTCATCGGACTATATTATCTCCATTACTATAAATCCCTGCTCCGGCTCAACAGGTGGAAGATGTTCCTTTCTTTTCTGGTTCCCACAGCAGTAGCAGCGGCCGTATACATTCCCTGCCAGCTTTTCCTCGACCTCGACGTTTCCCTTTTCGGGGGCATCAACGAAAGGGTCGCATATCTTCTCATCTGCATTGTCAAGACTCTTGCCTGGCTGCTTCCCTACGCTGCCATCCTGCTTGCCCTTGGCATCCTTAAACCCTCGGAATTCAAAGGCCTGGTCAAGAAATGAAAATCTGCCCCCAGGATAAATGCTTCGGATGCGGCGCCTGCGCTGCCGTATGCCCGCAAAAGTGTATCTCGCTGAGAGGAGATGCGCTCGCGGTCTTGCACCCTTGCATCGACCCGGATTCCTGCATAGACTGCGGCCTCTGCCACAAAGTCTGCCCCGCCATCAACCCTCAGGAGCTTCACCCTTCCCTGGCCGGATACGCTGCGAAGGATGCGCACTCCCATATCCAGTCCGCGTCCGGAGGAATTGCCGCCCTTTTGGCACGAAGTCACGCACACAGCTTCGGCACTCTTTGGAACAAGGACTTCGAGGCGGTGGTGGCAGAAGGGGAAGAAGCCGCATTCCGCGGCTCCAAATATGTGCAGAGCATTATCTCCACGGAG
>JAGAAU010000007.1 GCA_017615135.1 Bacteroidales bacterium
CTTCGGGGGTGATTTCATCGCGAACCTCATCGAGCCAAACGCGCTTGCAGTCGCTGAGGAAGTCTACCTCGGGGTGGTTCTTCTTGATTGCCGCTGCGGCCCTCTCGCAGGACTGGCGACGGAAATTATATGCAGAGGAGGCCAGTTCGTGCTTTACGCAGGAATCTACCAGCACCAGCCTGTATCCCTTGGGGTTGAAGGGGAAATATTTGTATTCCAAGGTCTTGCAGTTGAGACGGATAAGGCTGCCCTCCTTGCCGAAGCAGGAAGCGAACTGATCCATGATGCCGCAGTTCACACCGCAGTAGTTATGCTCGGTACTCTGACCAATCTTGGCCAGTTCAAACTTGTCGATACCATTCTGGAAAGCATCGTTGATGGCGAAGGCGAAGCAGCTCTCCAGGGCGGCCGATGAAGAAAGGCCTGCGCCGAGGGGAACATCGCCGGCGAAGACGGTGTCGAAGCCCTTCACGGTGCCACCGCGCTTGATGGTCTCGCGGCAGACGCCGAAGATATAGCGGGCCCAGGCATGTGCGGGCTTATCCTCTTCATTCAGGCCGAATTCCACCTCTTCGTTGTAGTCCAGGGAAAAGGCATGGACCTTGTCTGTACCATTAACTTTAAAGGCTGCCATAATGCCTTTGTCGATGGCTCCGGGGAACACATATCCTCCGTTATAATCGGTATGTTCACCAATGAGGTTTATACGACCGGCTGCCGCATACAAACTTGCTCCTCCCCCATACAGGGCGGCAAATTTTTCAAGGATCTTGGTTTTCATGTCAGTGATTATGAGTTTAGATTATTCTTTGTAATTCCTAAGAGTAGAAACATCTTCCCAGCTGTAATAAGGCCCGCTTACCGGGGTGAGCCCGTGAACAGCACGCTCACGGCCATTGTAAACGAATTTTACGAGCACTTTCCCTGCCTTGTTGCGATAGAGGATTATCTGCATATTGCTGGCGAAGGGAATATTGGTGGGATCGTACCATTTTTCTGTAATCTCATCCATCGTAAGACGGTCTCCGATACCTTCAAGGCGCAGATAACTTGCGAGCCCAAGCAGCGGATGATCGTGCCCGAACATAAGGTTTGCAGCCACAGGAGCGCTGGTTACGGCTTCGTCGAGATGGCGGAAAACCGTATCCACAAGGGGCTTGGACCTTGGAAGGCGCAGATGGCCGAATTCCACGGAATTGCACTGGCGCAGGTACAAACGCCTGACGATGCGGGCCCACCACTTGTAAATCACATCTTCCGTAAGGAAATCGTACGGGCTGCCTTCTATCGCGCAGGACTTTGCAATCAAAGCGGTGTTGAAGATATACCTCTGGAATTTCTCCGCATCCGGCTCCAGCGCCTTGCCTTTTTCCGGGTCTGTGAATAGGCGACGGTAAATCTGCACGGTATCTACCGGCATCAGCGCGGCAAGGGAATCCGTGAGCTTGTAAATTTTAGCGGACATATCCTTGGAGCAGGAGTTGTTTACGTAACTGAACACGCGCTCGTCGGAATCTATGGATATATCCAGGTCCTTCTGAAGACGAATCAGCTCTCCGGTAAAGTTCGTCATGCTGACAAGTGTGCGCGGAACTGTGCTGCTCTCTACGTAAATCTGCCTGGGGCCTTTGGTAAAGACAGGTTTATAACGCTTATAGATGCGTCTGGCAAGCTCCCTGTGTTCAGCTTCTCCAAGACGTGTAAGATGGCCTGGAGAATCGCGGTGAGCCACGATTATCTGACGGGTCTGCACCAGCAGTTTCTCTCCGTCGTCGCTCAGAAAACCTCCGTCGCGAGCCTGCTGAAGGATATGTGCAAGTTCTTCATAGTACTTAGATTTAAATTCGTTTCTGGAACCGTGACGCCCGTAGTGCAGAAGATAATAGGGCTTATAGCCTGCCGGAGCGGGAGTATCGTACTCCTTAACGAATTCATAAACATGGTTGTTAACCCCGGCGCGATCCGGATCCTCCCGGAGCATCTGCAGGGCGGGTCCTGCGGGCGGCGCCACAAGGATTGCCGTTAAATACAGTAGAAGAAGTTTCATAATGCACAAATATATTAAAATTTCAGCCAAAAAACCACTGGATAATGATCACTTACTCCTCCGTGATACGACGGCCCGATATATGTACGCTTCGGCTTTAGGCCCCCGAAACTTTTATCCGCCTCCGAAAGGCGCGGACTGTCCAGAACACTTTCCTCTACTTTTCCTTCTCCCCTCAGAAAAAAGCCGTCTATTTTCTCCCAGGCCCCGTTGTATTTAATTGTTCCGGTCTGGCTGCGGGAATGCCATAGATCTTCATTGAAATCTCCTATACACAGCACCCTCTTGCTGCCGGATGCCAGAAGAGAATCGCACAGAAAGTTCATCCGCGCGATGGCCGCAGACCTCCGTTCCCCGGAACTCCCTCCCACCTTCGAGGGATGGTGGTTTACAAGTATTGCCGCCTTCTCCCCCTCGAAAACAAGTATGTCGCGGGTTCTAATAAGCTCTCCGGAAGCGGTGAGCAGATGCGCCGGAGCAGCTTTCGCAGCCGGGAAGGAAGATTTTCGGTAGAGCAACGCACAATCTATTCCCCGCCGGTCCGGAGAATCAAAATGGGCAATTCTGTAATCCAACTTCCGAAGCAGGGTATTTGCAAGCAGGCAGCGAAGGACAAAGGAATTTTCCACTTCCGCAAAGCCTATGGCGTCCGGCAGGCGCCCGAAGCGGTCTGCAACTTCGAAGATGGTCTTGGCTATGGCGTCGCATTTAATAAAAAAACGCTTCCTGGTCCAGCGGCGCACTCCCCCGGATGAAAATTCCGCGTCTGAAGCTCCGCCTCCTTCGTCTTTCCAATCGAAAAAGTTTTCCACATTCCAGAACATCACCAGAAGGCTGTCGCCTGCTTCGGAGGGCCCGGTGGCCAGAACCAGCATTATAAGGGTAAACAAGCTTTTCATACCCGCAACAAGGGTATAAAAAACGTAAAAAGTTACAAAAAAGGTAAAAAAGCTTCGTACCTTTGCCCAAGAACGTAAAAACTTTCATTATGTCCCTTAAATGCGGAATCGTGGGACTGCCCAATGTAGGCAAGTCTACCCTGTTCAACTGTGTAAGCTCCGGGAAGGCGCAGAGCGCAAACTTCCCTTTCTGTACAATAGAACCCAATCTTGGCTCCACCAACGTGCCGGACAAACGGCTCGACACGCTGTCGGAAATCTGTAAGCCGCAGCGCACCATCCCTGCCACGGTGGATATAGTGGACATTGCAGGTCTGGTAAAGGGAGCGAGCCGAGGCGAAGGCCTCGGTAACCAGTTCCTCGCGAACATCCGCGAGTGCGACGCCATACTGCACGTGCTCCGCTGTTTCGACGACGGGAACGTTGTGCACGTAGATGGCAGCGTAGACCCCGTACGGGACAAGGAGGTGGTAGATGCCGAACTGCAGATCAAGGACCTGGAGACCGTTGAGGCAAGGCTGGCAAAAGCCGAAAAAGCCGGCAAAGCCGGAGACAAAGAGGCAAAAAAACTCTCAGACCTGCTGACTCGTTACAGAGACGCCCTTGTTCAGGGCAAATCCTGCCGCAGCGTGCAAACCGTTAACGAAGAGGAGGAACGCATGGCGCACGACCTGTTCCTGCTCACCAACAAGCCTGTGCTCTATGTATGCAACGTAGACGACGCCTCAGCCTCAAGCGGCAACAGGTACGTAGATGCCGTACGCGAAGCCGTAAAGGACGAGAACGCTGAAATACTGGTCATTGCGGCCAGGACAGAAGCGGAAATTGCCGAAATCGAAGAATACGAAGACAGGCAGATGTTCCTGGAAGAGATGGGGCTGGAAGAATCCGGAGTAGTGCGTCTTATTCAGGCTGCATACAAATTGCTCGGGCTCAGGACCTTCTTTACCGCCGGGGCCGACGAATGCCGCGCATGGACCATCCGCATAGGCGACAAGGCTCCAAAAGCCGCCGGAGTAATACACTCAGACTTCGAAAAAGGATTCATCCGGGCCGAGGTCATCAAATACGAAGACTTCGTCCACTATAAATCAGAACCGGCGGTCAGAGCCGCCGGTAAGATGGGTGTTGAAGGCAAAGAGTACGTCGTCCAGGACGGCGATATAATGCACTTCCTCTTTAACGTCTAGAAGAATTTAGCGCGGTTATCCTTGACATCTGCGGCCTCGGACATCACGGGCTCGATCATGCGCGTGGTGTACTGGGCCTTGCGGGCCATTTCTTCCTTCACGTCTTCCAGAGTGGAGAAACTGCCGGTCTGGTGGTTGGAAACCACAAACACATAAACAGCCCTGGAGCCCTGTACGGGGGCGGAAACCTCTCCTTCGGGAGCAACCAGCAGAGCACCGGCCAGTGCAGGCTCGAATTCGCCGCTGGTAGATGCCAGGGATGCGTTCTCAGACTTGCTGACTTCCTGTCCGAGCACCTCGGCAACCTCTGCGATAGTGGTCTTTCCCTCTATCTTTTCGGCAACCTCCGCCTGAACCTTCTCGTGCAGTTTCTTGGAGTAAAGGATATTCTTGATACCCGCGGAAACCTCGCTGACGGGGGTGTAACCCTCTTTGTGAACGCCGGTAACGGCCGCTACAACATAGTATCCTCCGATTTCAATCACGTCTGAAACCTTACCCTTACCATTGTCGAAAGCCCAGCGGGTAACAGCCTTGGCGGCATCTTCCGCAGAACCGTAGCGGGTATTGTTCTCCTGAACCTTGGACCTCTTCTGGGAATAAAGCCCGAGGGAGTCTACTGCGCTCTTGTATGCATCGTACTTGCCTGCTGCCATAACTGCAAGCTTCTTGGCCTCGGCATAGATGACATTGTGAGTCTCGCTGCTGGGGAAGGCGTTCTTCTCGAGAATCGCAACCTTCTTCTTGGCGACGGGGGCAGACCTCTTGCTTACAAGCACGATATGGGTGCCGTAAGTTGTCTTGAGGGTGAAAGGAGTGCCAAGCTTGGCGGTGAGGGCGGGCTCGAATCCGGGAACCATGTAATCCTGGGTGAACCAGCCGATATTACCCTTCACGCCACCGTCTGCAGAACCCTGATCGGCGGAGAAGCGGGCAGCAAGGTCGGAGAAACTGGCTCCACCCTTGAGAACCTTGAGGAGGCTGTCTGCCTTGGCCACATCGGCACCCTGAAGGAGGATATGGCTTACGTACACGGAATCGGGAACCATAGCAGACTCCATAACCCTGGCGGCACGGAAGCTGTCCTGATCCTTTACTATACCGCTGACATTCTTACCCTCGGTGAAAATCTCGTTCTCGAGCTGGCGGGAAACGATGTTCAGGCCGCCTTTCTTATACCACTTGCCGTCATAGGGCTTGTCGGAGTTGCTGCTGAGGAACTTCTTGATGTTGTCGGTAGAGACAAACTCGTCGTAAACCTCGTTGATCTTGTCGGAAGTCTTGGCAACGTCTGCTGCGGAAGGAGTGATCTCGAAGAGAACGAACTCCATATCGCGGCTGTCATTCTGCTTATAGTTCTTCTTGTGCTCGTTGTAATAGGCCTTGATTTCAGAATCCTTGACAACGATGGTGGTATCGGTAATGAAAGGGTACTGATACTCCACGTACTCCACATCCACGCTGGTATTGTTGAATGCCATTTCCGCCTCTGCCAGGGGCTTGCTGCAGAAATTGCCGTTCACGAACAGGGATGAATACTTGTTCACATACTGCTGGATATTGACGGTGTTCTGGAGGTATTTCCAGAAAGTGGCGTATTCGGGATTCTCTCCCACGCCCTGAACGAGCATGTTGAGAATCTCGCGGGAGAAGTTGCCGCTCCTGTCGTTGAAAATTCCGTTGGAGGTGAGAACCGGGGAAATATGGTCTCCGCTCAGGCAATCCAGCATCTCGGCTTCACCGACGCGGATTCCGGCCTTCTTTGCATTCTCCACGAAGAGATACCTGTAAATGAAGTATTCCCAGGCCATATTGCGGTTCATGGTCTCGTCTGCCGTGTTGTTTCCGGTGAAACGGGCCACAGTCTTGAATTTTTCAGCCTCCTGGTTGAAGTCTTCGTAGGAAATCTTCTTGTCGGAAATAACTCCCACCGTATTCTTCCTGGCTCCGAACATATTCATCAGATCATCCATAGGGGCGATGAAGTAAAGGAGGGACAGCGCGATGATAATCGATATAGCAAGACCGAACTTATCACGCATCTTTTGAAGTACTGCCATTGTATCTTTATTTTTTTGATTAAACGATTTGGGCTGCGAATTTAGTAAATTTCCTTCTAAATTCCTCAAAAGGAAACTATTTCTTAAGCAGAGGGCCTATAAAATTGACGGAATCTATCAACACGACGGTCGTATCCTGCTTCGTATACCCGAAACTGTCGAACGGACGATGGATGATGGCAGTGCGGGCGTGATCGTCGGAACGCATGCCGTAACCCTGCATAAAACCGTCTTCAGAAATCATTTTGACGTAACAATCTGTGTAGATTTCGTTCTTTCCGCGGTCCCAGTAGAGAGTGTCGGTTTCCATCCTTTCGCGCTTGATGACATTGTTCACCACCACATTGCCGAAGGCCTCCCATAACTCATTATCTTTCTTGCGTTTATTCACGACATGGCGGGCATTGTCGGCATTGATGATGGTTTCCAGCTGCCCCTCTTCGTTGTAGCCGTACACATAGAACCCCTCGGGAAAGGTGTCGAGGGTGGCAGTGTCGGTCTCATACCGTGCCATGGTAGGAGCCTCTGCGCGCATGGAAAGCTTGCCGTTCGTGCTGTTGAGCGCAAACATTCCGTTCACGGTCTGTACCGGGGCCTTCGATGGATCCAGTAGTTCCGCTTCGGCCAGCCTGGTCTTGCAGGATACGAGAATGCCGGCAAGCACGAGTGCACTTGCCAGCAATCCGTTCGATATATGACGTCCTGTCAAATCAGTCTTTGGTTCGTACTGTGGTAACCGCAGACATGCCTGCGCAGCTCACGGAATAGGACTGACCTTTCACGAGACCGTACATGAACGCATCTCCGGTATTAGGGAAATAAATGCTGTAGTTTCCGCTGAGCCTGCGGGCTTCGTCTGCCAGGGAAGCGTCTGCTGCAACGGCCTTGTTGAGGTAGTCGCAGGCCACCCAGAAGTGTGCTCGGGCCTCAACCTCGTTTCCTCCGCAGCTAACAGCACCCCAGATCTGTCCCATAAGCATATAGGCCTTTCCGGTCTTGTCCTGGTCGTGGTCCAGCTCGGTCACCTTGCGGCAGGCCGCGAAAGCCTTGGCAAGCTGCCCGTTCTTGAAATAAGCGGTGGCGAGCTCGTAGAGGTAATCTGCATCCTGCTCGTCGTCGGACTCTGGATATGCGATAGCCTCTTCCAGATATGCGAACGCCTCGGCGTTGTTTCCCTGAGAAACGTTGAGCTTATACAGCAGATACGCGGAGTTGTGAGTAGGATTATTCTTATGCATGACGGTCAGGGCGTTCTTGAAAAGGACGTTGTCTATGCATCCCTCGGTCTGCCCGAGCATCTTTGCAATCAGGGTTGCCAGCTCCACATTCTCCGGATCGGCATCGAAACGAGGGGTGAACAGCCTGATGAGTTCGTCGCAGGAAGCGACCTTGCTGGTGGCAAAGAGGGTCTCCACATTCTTCTTGACCTCATCTTTCTGAGTTTTCTCGGCATCGGTGCGGGCGGGTGCAGCGTCTATCAGCTCCACATTTCTGGTGTAGAGATTGATGATCTGCTCGGAATCAAGGGCTCCATCCTGGAAAAGATCCAGCGCCGCTTTCATATCGTACTGGAAGAAAGAAACCTTGGTCTCCTCCTTATTGGCGGCTATAATGGCCTCCATGCCGTCGAAAACCTTCCTGGTATCGTTCTTTGCATAATTGTAAATGTCCTGTCCCTTTGCATTCAGGGCCGCTACGGCATACTTGGGATAGTACTCGACACGCAGGTCGCTAAGCACGAGCAGGGAATCCAGGAGCGCCTCCTTGTAAACGACGTTCCTCATATTCTTTGCAATCACCTGACGCAGGAGAGTGGTTCCGTGGATAAGCATATTCTGGCTTGCCGTGGGAGGGCAGACCTCATAGGCCTTACGCCAGTTCACAAGCGCATCGCTATAGCTTTTCTGCTTGTAATACTCCTGATAATAAGACAGGTACTTTATACATTCCGCACTGTCTGCTCCGAATTTACTCTGCGCCGGAAGGTTGATTCCCGCCGCCGCGAACAGAGTAAGAAGGGCAATGATAACTCTTTTCATAGTATCTGTTGTTTTATTATTCATATCTTGGTTTCTGGAACCAGATGTCAAATACGTTTATCCCAACTGTGAAGTTGAAACAACTTTCTCTTATCAAATTGTTTGCCACACCTGAATTCCGGCCGAAATCGAAGCCTCTCCGGGCAAATTCCAGAGCTATACTTATGCCGTTATGCCAGCGGAAAACCGGGAAGGTCATTCCCACTGTGATACCATAACCATAGATAGGCGAACCATCCAGCAGGAAGTAGTCTTTCTTAAAGTATACACCGGCCCGATAGGCGCAGTTGAGCATATAATAACGTATATCGTTCTTATTCGGAACTATCTCGAAACCAAGCCTGTAGGTTTCTGCGACGGTAGATGTGAACCAGGACTTCCCGGACATGACGGAAAGATTGCCGGCAAAGCCGTCGTGGGTGTCGAAATTACTGACTCCCCAGTCGCTGCGGGTGTAGTCGAACTCTATCATCCACCTGTCGTTGAACTTCAGCGCGAGCCCAACTCCCTTTTCCGAGGCGGTGCGCACCCTGGGCTTGGCAACGGCAAGGGTGTCTATAAAGTAGAATTCCTTGTCTGAAGACCCTGTGCCGGTTGAAAGCTTATACTTTTCCACATAACCCCTGAACGGAGTAGACAGTGAATAGGTAGCTCCCAGGCACATGGACGCCTTTGAACCTAGCGGCTGCTCGTACTGGAGGCCGAATTTACCGCCGAAACCTGTCAGTTGCAGCTCATAATAAGTATTCGCACCAACCAGGGAAGTCTGAGTAAAAGTCTGATAATAAGACTTTTCTATATTTCCGAACAGATAGGTGAACTGGGCGCCGATGGAAAGCCTTTTCCAGAAAGTGGCCCCGATTCCCGCAAAGAGCTGATACACGCTGCCTGTGCCGGTTGCCGCATAGGAGACAGGACCGGTAACACCGATTACTTCAGGATTGGTATAGGTCGATTTATATCCGAAGCCTGTGCCGCTCAGGGGCATAATTCCAACCATCATAGCGGAAGAGCGCCAGATGGGGAAGGAAATTATACCGTCGCTCACGTTAAATACGTTGTTCACGGACCTGATGTCTCCCTGCCCGAAGTACTTGTTCTCTCCGCGCACGGAAAAATCCGCCATGAAGGCGAGGGAGTCCCTGGCAGTAACCGCAGCGGGATTCAGCGGGTTGATGAATTTCTTATTGCGCAGGGCGATACCGACTCCGCCCATTCCGTGGTTGAGTGCAGTACCGGGAAGGATCATGTCGCCGATACCGAAAATGGAATACGGAGAATAGCTGCTGTAGGTGCCGCCATCGGCAGCAGCCTGCAGGGAAAGAGCGCAGAAAAGTACAATTCCCGCTATAAAACCCTTAAATATTCTTCCTGACATATTCATCCGTTATCAGCGCAAGCCCCATTAACACGAGGTTACAAACTACAAAGATGGAGTTTTTCATCTTTTTGGCAAAATAAATCGCATCTCCGCCGGTAAAAATCACAATATAGTCCGGACGGGTGCGCAGGTAACCCTCGATTTCAAACATTATGCCCGAAACTACCCCGGACTCTATGGAAGATTCCACCGAGCTGCCGAGTTCGTCGGCATTTACCGGTGTAGAAACGAGTGGAAGCGAGCGCGAATAACGGTTGAGCGCTTTGAAACGGGTGCGGAAGCCGGGAGATACGTTTCCTCCGGAATAGCGGCCGGTACTGTCCACGAAATCTATGGTCAGGGTGCTTCCGAAGTCGAAAATTGCGCAGGGTTTACGCTCGAACATGAATCGGGCGGCAATGATGGACGCCGCACGGTCCGAGGAAAGATAATCCGGAATGTTATAGTGCATCAGTATGTCCGTGTGACGGGCATCCAGCACAATCAGGTGGCCGCATACCTTGGATAGGCGCGCAATTGTTTCATCTTCAAGAACTTCAGAAGAAGACACAGTCATCACGAAGGGCTGCTGCCTTTCCGTAAGGGAAATGATGTAGGAAATCATATTCTCCCCCTGATAGCGAAAAATCTTACCGAGAGTATTCCCGTCGCACCAGGCCGCCTTAAGGGCGGTATTACCTATTTCAACCAAAAGATTAGACACGGAGGCAAATATACTATTTTTTTAGGAGCTGTATATATTCCAGGGCCTTTTCGAGGGTATCTACCCCGCGGGACACCGTTTTAAGTTTACCATCGCTCTGCTTCAGGGTGAACAGCGTTGGGTTTATATTGATTCTCTCCAGCACTCCAGAGAAGAGTTGGGACTCATAATACCGCTTCATGCTGTTGGTTACGAAGAAACATATCAGCAGTCCGTTCTTCACTATCACCTTTTCGAACCCGGTAGCAGCGCCGGCATTCCTTATCTTAACCACTTTGAACAGGTTGGACACCTCTTCCGGGAAAGTACCGAACCGGTCTTCAAGCTGCCTGGCGAAAAGGTCTATCTGCTTGTCTGAATTCATAGAATCCAGTTGCTTATAGATGCGGATTTTCTCTGCGGTTATATCGATATAACTCTCAGGTATGAGCGCCGGACGGTCTGTCTCCACCGTACAGTCCACCACGAAATTCTGCCCGCTCCCCCCGCGGCGGCGAGTCTGTCCGGTTTCTACCCCGAGTTCCTCCATCGCCTCGGCAAGTATCTTCTGATAGGTCTCGAAGCCCATATCCATGATAAATCCACTCTGTTCCGCACCAAGGAGATTACCGGCGCCGCGAATATCCAGATCCTGCATTGCAATGTTGAACCCGCTGCCCAGGTCTGAAAATTCCTCAATTGCCTTGAGCCGTCTGCGGGCCTCGTCGGTAATACTGACGAGCGGCGGTACTATCAGATAACAGAATGCCTTGCGGTTAGATCTTCCTACACGGCCGCGAAGCTGATGCAGGTCGCTCAGACCGATATTCTGAGCCTGATTTATAATAATGGTATTGGCATTGGGAATATCCAGGCCATTTTCAATTATGGTGGTGCAGAGAAGCAGGTCGTAATCGCCGCGGATGAAATCCAGAATCTTATTTTCAAGTTCTGCCGATTCCATACGCCCGTGCGCCATACAAATCTTCATATCCGGCACCAGACGGTGGAGTATGTCGTAAATAGACTGCAGTTCCTCAACCTTGTTGTGAAGGAAGAAAACCTGGCCTCCGCGGTTCAGTTCATAATTGATTATGCTTCTGATTTCATTTTCCTCGAACAGGATTATTTCTGTCTGAACGGGAATACGATTGGGTGGAGGAGTGTTTATTATACTAAGGTCGCGCGCTCCAAGAAGGGAAAACTGCAGGGTACGCGGGATAGGGGTGGCTGTAAGGGTAAGGGTATCTACACTGGCTTTCATCTGGCGCAGCTTTTCCTTGGCACTTACGCCGAACTTCTGCTCCTCGTCTATTATAAGTAAACCTAAATCCTTGAATTCAAAACCTTTACCAAGAATTTTATGGGTGCCGATAATTATGTCTATCCGGCCTGCTTTCAGTTCTTCCTTGATGCGGGTTATTTCTTTAGTGCTGCGCAGACGGCTCACATATTCCACAGTGCAGGGGAAGTTTTCCAGCCTTGAACGGAAAGTATTGTAGTGCTGGAGGGAGAGAATAGTAGTGGGCACCAGTACCGCCACCTGCTTATTGTCCGCAACTGCCTTGAATGCCGCCCGAACCGCGATTTCCGTCTTTCCAAAGCCCACATCACCACAGATGAGGCGGTCCATCGGGCAGTTGTCCTCCATATCCTCCTTCACCGCGCGGGTAGCAGTCTCCTGGTCGGGAGTATCCTCATACATAAAGGAAGATTCCAGTTCCTCCTGAAGATAAGTGTCTCCGGAAAAAGCGAATCCCTTAGAAGCCTTGCGCTTTGCGTATAGTTGGATGAGGTCTTTGGCTATATCCTTAACCTTGGATTTTGCACTGTTTTTAAGCGCCACCCACGTTTTGGAACCCAGCTTGTTGATTTTCGGCGCCTCACCGTCCTTTGAACGGAAAAGGGAAATCTTATGGAGGGCGTGCACAGAGACAAACACCACGTCTCCGTCTTTATAACTGAGTTTAACCACCTCCTTCATCCTTCCCATATCGTCTTTCAGGCGCACCAGACCACCGAAAATTCCAACTCCATGGTCGATATGCACTATATAGTCGCCGATATTGAAAGAATTCAGGTCGTTGATTGTGAGCTGTTCGCTCTTCTCTACCGTACGTCGCAGACTCACCCGCTGGAAACGGTCGAAAATCTCATGGTCTGAATAACAGCAGGTTTTAGAATCGTGGTCTATAAAACCCTTATGGATATTCTTCCCGTGTACGAACTCCGGAGCCAGCGAGCCGGCCCTGGAAAGAACGGAAGAAATCCTTGCAAGCTGAGATTCCTTATCGCTGAAGATATATACGGTATAACCGTTCTCGATCCGGGTATGGATATCTTCTGTCAGGAGTTCGAAGTTTTTATTGAATACAGGCTGCGGGCTGATATTGAACTGAACCGCAGTATCAGCTTCGTCTGCCCTGGAAAGAGGTATATCAAGATATATCCTTCTGAAAGCCGCAGTCTCCGAGAAGAATTCCTTCTCATGGTACATATCGGAAGAATCCAGCCACAGGATGGAATTTCCCGGAAGTATACTGAAAATACTCTCCAGATTACTTCCATCATCTTCCGATACAGACATATCCGGAACTATCTCTGCAGAGTCTTCCTTTGAAATGGAAAGCTGTGTATTACAGTTGAAAAGGCTGATACTCTCCACCTCATCTCCCCAGAAATTCACACGATAGGGATTATTCAGGGAATATGAAAATATGTCTGCAACCGCACCTCTTATGGCATACTGACCTGGCGCTGAAACGAAATCCACCTTTTCAAAGCCCATGGAATACAGGCGCGCAGACAGTTTATCATAGGAAAGTGTGTCACCGGGTTTTATCTTAAGTGAATTACTCTTATTCAGTCTGGACGAGGGAATTTTTTCTTCCAGAGCCTCCGGATAGCTCACATAAACAGAAAATTTCTCCTTTTTATCCAATATTCTGGCTATGGCGGAGGTTCTCTGAACTCCGAGGGATGATTTATAATTACTCCTTTCTATGTTTTTACCAGACTCGGGAAGATAGAATACAGTGTCACCTTCGAGTATGGAATAAAGGTCAGAGCAGCAGTATTCAGCACTTTCCTTATCGGGAAGAATAATAAGATGACTTCCCGCAGATTCCGCCACCTGATTGAATACAAACCACTTGGCTGAAAGAAAAAGCCCTTTGCAGAATATTTCTCCTCTGGAAGAAAGTAAACTCTCCTTTAGTTTCGATACTGAAGATTCACTTATTAACATTTAGAAGAAATTTCGGTTGAAAAGCTGTTGAAAACAGGGTTTAAAAGTCCAACTGGAAGTGTGGATAAAAAAGTATGTCAGGTTTTCAATAATTAACTAACACTGTTTTTAACTATGATTTAAATTTTAAATCTTTAAATCTCAATTAATTATAAAGTTATCCACATTTTCAACAGGCTATAAAAACAAAAAGGGAATATAAAAATATCTATATTTGTATTTGTAATGTTTTAGCCTATGAGTGAATTCGACCCTCACGATATAAACGCGTACAAAGATAAGGATTTAGAGGGAATTATCCGCC
>JAGAAU010000043.1 GCA_017615135.1 Bacteroidales bacterium
GGAGACATCCTTATCTGCACCCTGCTTGGGGTAGATCCCGCATTTGCAGGTGTGCTGATGATTATAGGAACTATTGTAGATATACCCGCAACCCTTGTTAATTCGCAATCCAATGTGGTTGCCGCAGTGCTTACAGACAAATGGAGTTCGAAGTAGTCTGTCCGCTTTCTCGTGAGCCGCGTTTGAAGGAAATCCAGGCCAAGTGCGGTCCCGGAATGGAATGGCGGCTTCTGAAGCGCTCTGTAGATGCCCGTCGGGAACCGGTGTGGCGCTACCGTTACGAAGCCTTCCCGGCAGGGCAGGCCCCTGCGGAATATGAAATTCCGCAGTATCGCGATATTCGCGATTCCGCTCCGGTAATAATTATCGGAGCGGGGCCTGCCGGTATGTTCGCGGCCCTGAAGCTGCTTACTCTCGGGTTCAAGCCTGTTATCCTGGAAAGGGGAAAGGACGTGCATGCGCGTAAATTCGACATGGCGGTGCTCTCCCGCACAGGGGCAGTGGATCCGGATTCCAACTACTGCTTCGGCGAGGGCGGTGCCGGGGCCTTCTCGGACGGCAAGCTCTACACCCGCTCCTCCAAGAGGGGAGACATCCGTGAGGTGTTATGCCAGCTGGTGGCGTTCGGAGCATCGCCGGACATCCTCATAGACGCCCATCCGCACATAGGTTCAGACAAACTGCCGGCCATTGTAGAGAATATCCGCAAATGCATTGTCGCCCATGGCGGAGAATATCACTTTGGCAGAAGGGTCTGCGGGATTGTCCGGGACGAGACGGGCTTTACGGTAGATACCGTTCAGGGGCAGTCGTTCAAGGCAGAAAAGGTAATCCTGGCTGCCGGGCATTCCGCCAGGGATATTTATGAAATGCTGCATTCCAAAGGCTATGCCCTTGAAGCCAAAGGCTTTGCACTGGGTGTAAGGGTAGAGCATCCTCAGGAAAAAATCAACTGGGGCCAGTATCACGGAATGTGGAAGCCGGGCGTGCCCGCAGCTGAGTATTCCTTTGTCGAGCAGGTAGACGGACGCGGTGTATTTTCTTTCTGTATGTGCCCCGGAGGAGTGCTGGTGCCTTCATCCACCGAAGACGGTACCATAGTGCTGAACGGTATGTCCAATTCCGCCCGCAGCGGCAAATTCGCTAATGCCGGAGTGGTGGTGAGCATAGAACCGGAAGATGTGGCCGGCGCGTCCCCTCTGCGGCTGGCAGATTTCCAGCTGTCGGTAGAGAGGGATATGTTCCGCTGGTGTGCCGCGAACAGGGGAAAATCAGACCCTGAGAACCCGCTGGCGGCCCCTGCCCAGAGGATGGAAGACTTCTGTATAGGAAGGGTTTCCAAGGCTATGCCTGCAACCACCTATCATCCAGGAGTAATCAGCGCGCCCCTGCACGAACTCCTGCCTGCAATAGTGGCAGACAGGCTGCGAAAGGCATTCCCGCGGATAAAACTGCGCGGTTACTACACCAATGCCGCTCTGCTGTTGGGAGTTGAATCCAGAACCTCGTCTCCGGTTCGCATTCCACGCGACCCGCAAACCCTCGAATACCTTTCAGTTCCGGGGCTGTATCCCTGCGGTGAAGGTGCAGGTTATTCCGGAGGCATAGTTTCCAGTGCGATAGACGGCATAAGATGTGCCGCCGCCTGCGCCGGAATTACCCAAGAAACGATATAAGCACGCCGGCAGCCACCGCCGAACCAATGACGCCCGAGATATTGGACGCCATGCAGTAGTTCAGTACGTGGTTCTTAGGGTCGTATTTGGTGCTTATTCCGTTGCATACGCGGCTGGCCATAGGCACAGCCGAGAGTCCGGTTGCTCCCACGAGGGGATTAATCTTCTTTTTGGCGAACAGGTTCCACACCTTTACCATCAGGATACCGCTGGCGATACTGAGCGCGAAGGCCAGGAAGCCGCCCACGACGATTCCGAGAGTCTGGAGGTTCAGGAAAGCCTCTGCAGTCATGGTTGCACCCACTGAAAGCCCGAGGAAAATGGTTGCGGTGTTCATCAGCCCGTTAGACGCCACCTGGAAAAGCCGGCTGGTATCTGACCCGATTTCCTTTACAAGGTTACCGAACATCAGCATTCCAATCAGAGGAACTGCAGTAGGGACAAAGATGGCCACAATGGTGGTAACTGCAATGGGGAAGATAATCTTCACTGCCCGCATATTCTTTATCTCCATCTTCTCAGGATACAGTTTATCCTGCTCTTTCATGTTGATGCAGAGCTCTTTACGTGTGCATAGCAACTTTACTACAAGAGGAATTATCACCGGTACCAAGGCCATGTAGCTGTAGGCCGCAATGGCGATGGGCCCAAGCAGATGGGGTGCCAGTTTGATGGTGGTGAATATGGCGGTAGGGCCGTCTGCTCCACCGATGATTCCAAGGGAACCGGCTTCCTGAGGGGTGAAACCGAGCATGAGGCTGGCAATCAGCACTGCAAAGATTCCGAACTGCGCGGCCGCGCCGAAGATGGCCAGCTTGAGGTTGCGCAGCATGGGACCGAAGTCTGTGAGTGCGCCAACGCCCATAAATATAATGGGAGGAAGCAGGCCGGTCTTGATGAGGGCGTAATAGATATAGTTCATTATCCCCAGCTCGTGCGCAATCTTGTGCAGGGGCATGTCCCAGATAACTTCTTTGGAACCGTCCGGGAGGGTTACCAGACCGCTCGGGTCTGCCTGAACCACACCCATTCCGCCTCCGGGAAAGTTGGCAATCAGCACGCCGAATGCAATGGGCACCAGCAGGAGAGGTTCATATTTCTTTACTATACCCAGATAGAGTAGTACGAAGGCTATGAGATACATCAGCAGGAAGGCCGGAGTCTCTCCGATGCTGCTGATGGCGGTCATTTCATAGAGCCGCTGCATTATGTCTGAAAAACCCTGCATAGGCTTAACTGCGTGCTATTTTCATTATTACATCGTCTTCCTCTATGCTGTCTCCGCTGGAATGGGTGATTGCGGTTATTACTCCATCGAAGTCTGCGCAGACTGCATTCTGGATTTTCATGGCCTCAATGTAGCAGAGAGTGTCTCCGCGCTTCACGGCGTCGCCAACCTTGCGGGCGGTCTCCTGAGGATCCTTGGTGAGGAAGAACTTTCCGGAGAGGGGTGCCACTATATCCTCTCCTGCGCCGCTGGCCGGTGCTGCGGAAGCTGCGGAGGGCTCGGGTGCCTTGCCGTCGTATGAAATGTCTATGCGGTAGGCTTTGCCCTCGAGCTGCACGGTAATCTGCTTGGGCATCTGTCCAGCTGCGGGTGCTTCCTTGGCGGCCTTGCGCTTTGCCAGGTCTGCTTCGAACTCGGCCTTGGCCTTGCCGCTGCGGAAGTTCTCGTACTGCTCGGGATGCATTGCATACTCGAAGAGCTCTTCGTCGTCCGGGCCGGTTTCCCAGCCTTTTTCCTTCATCTTCTCGCGGAAGCCGTCCAGGCAGTCGGGATAGTTCAGCTGAGGGTCGGCCTGCAGGAACTCCCTGCCCTGGGATGCCGCGAGAGCCTTGATTTCATCGTCTACCTCTGCTGGCAGCTTGCCGGCCTTGCCCAGAACCATGTCCCAGATGGTGTCCGGGAAAATTTCCCAGCGGCCCTTGCCTTTCTCCATCTGAATCACGTTCATCAGGGAAAGGTTCTTTACATACTGGGAGAAGGGTGTAACGAGGGTGGGATAACCTACCTTGGGCCAGACATAAGCCACTTCGTCGAAGAGCTTTATCAGCAGCTGGTCTGTGGTGAGGGACTCCTGCCCGTTCTTGACCTTCCATTTGTTCAGGGAGGCGAGGTTGTCTTCCAGGTCTGTCATGAGGGAGCCCATCATTCCTCCGGGAAGTCCGGGTTTAATCAGGAGTGAATTGTTCTCGCGGTTCAGCGCAGGACAATAGTAGCCAAGGAAGTCGTCCAGCATCTCCTGGATAATCGTACGGGCCTCCATATAGGCTTCCATATTAATGTCCTTGACGGTGAATCCAGCGTCTTTCAGCATTTCCTGAACTGCAATCACGTCTGCGTGGCCGGTGCCCCAGGAGAGGGGAGACATGCCCACGTCTACGTAGTCGCAGCCGTTCTGACACACCTCGAGGATGGATGCCATGCAGAATCCGGGGCCTGCGTGCGAGTGGTACTGTACGATTATATCGGGTTTAAGTTCCTTGATGCCCTTGACTATTTTTCCTAGGCTCACCGGCCGGCCGATACCTGCCATGTCCTTCAATGCTATTTCGTCTGCACCGGCATCTATGAACTGTTTTGCCAGCCCCAGGTAGTATTCTACCGTATGAACGGGGGAGTGGGTGATACAAAGTGACGCCTGGGCTATCATCCCGGCCTCGTGCGCATAACCTATGGAAGGGATAACGTTGCGTGGGTCGTTCAGTCCGCAGAATATGCGGGTGATATCTGTCCCCTGGGCTTTCTTGACCTTATAAAAGAGTTTCCGGAGATCCTTTGCGCAGGGCGACATCCGCAGCCCGTTCAGGGCCCTGTCCAGCATGTGGGTCTGGATGCCTGCCTCGTGGAAGGGTTTGGTCCACTGACGCACTGCATTGTTGGGATTCTCTCCGTACAGGAGGTTAACCTGCTCAAAGCCGCCGCCGTTGGTTTCAACGCGGTCGAAGCATCCCATGCGTACAATAGCGGGAGCTACTTTTACCAACTGATCTACGCGCGGCTGATATTTGCCCGCGCTCTGCCACATATCCCGGAAAACGAGACTCAGTTTAACTTCTTTACCCATTATTATAATTCACTGATTTTAACAATTCTGCCTTTTCCGCCGGTAAGCTGCTTAACGGCCTCTTCAAGTACGGGTGCCGGATTGAACGCCGGGGCAGCTTCAACTGCGGCGGCTTCAGGTGCGATTTTGTTCACAAGAACAATGAGAAGCCGGCTTCCGTATATGACTATCAACAAAATACAAAATACCGTGAGCATTCCCACGCCCATCAGCATCAGTCCTGTTCCAATATATTCCATACAGTTCTTAAAAAGTCCCGCAATTTAGTGAATTATTGCAGGGAGTGCAAATTTTGATTTGACAATTTTCTTGGCTAACTTTGTGCTCTGATAAAAATTCAATTTTTACCAGATTCTATGCAAAAAGCTCAAATTTCCCAGGCAGTTTACGATGCGCGCACTCTCGGCCGTCCTAAAATGCTACTCTTGGGGTTCCAGCACATGTTTGCAATGTTCGGAGCCACCGTCCTGGTCCCGGCGCTCACAGGCCTTTCGGTCAGCGCTACCCTTCTTTTCGCAGGAATTAGAACATTGCTGTTCCATCTGCTTACCAAATTCAAGGTGCCGGCATTCCTCGGTTCTTCCTTTGCCTTTATCGGTGGTTACGCTGCAATAGTGGCAACAGGTAAAACCCTCGGACTGGACGCCCCGGCATCGCTCCCTTATGCATGTCTGGGCGTTTTTTTTGCCGGTCTGCTCTACTTCGTGCTCGCGGGCCTGTTCAAGGTCTTCGGAGTGCGCAGGGTTATGCGCTACTTCCCGCCGGTGGTAACCGGTCCCATCATCATCGCAATCGGTCTCACCCTGTCCGGCTCGGCCATCAACAACTGCGGCAGCAACTGGTGGATAGCCCTCCTGGCAATTGCAATTATAGTGTTCGCCAATATCTGGGGCAGGGGAATGATACAGATCATCCCGGTCCTTCTTGGTGTGATAGGCTCCTATGCGGTTGCAGCATGCTTCGGCCTGGTAGATTTCTCTAAAGTGGCCGAGGCGGCATGGGTAGGGCTCCCGTTCAGGATGGAAGACACTGCCTTCTCTATTCTCAGCAACCCCAACTGGGGATTGGTGCTTACTGCGATTATCACTATAATACCCATATCGCTGGCAACCATGATAGAGCATATCGGCGATATGTGTGCGGTGTCCAGCACTACCGGAATCAACTATCTTGAAGATCCAGGTCTGCACCGAACGCTGATTGGCGACGGACTCGCGACCTCGCTCGCTTCTCTCTTCGGAGCGCCCGCCAATACCACATACGGCGAGAATACAGGAGTGCTGAACCTGACCAAGGTGTTCGACCCGCGGGTTATCCGCATCGCGGCCGTTCTGGCGATAATTTTCTCCTTCTGCCCCAAATTCTCCGCAGTGATCTCCGCAATGCCGGCAGCTACCATCGGTGGTGTGTCCATGGTGCTCTACGGTATGATTGCCGCGGTGGGCGTCCGTAATCTGGTAGAGAACAAGGTAGACCTCACTTACTCCCGCAACCTGCTCATAGCCGCATTCGTTCTGGTGCTGGCAATCGGTATAAACTACGGCCCCGGAAGCATTTCTTTCGCGGTAGGCAGCTTGCATATATCCCTCTCCGGGCTTGCAATAGCCGCCCTGGTGGGTATAATCCTCAATGCCCTGCTTCCCGGTAAGGATTATGAGTTTGGCAGCAGTCTTAAGGGCGATGCTGCAGTGAATCTGGCCGGCAGCCCCCGCAATCCTGAAAACAGCAACGATTTCTAAAATTTACATACTATGAAAAAATCTTTATTTCTTGCAATTGTGGCATTGGTGTTCGTGAGTGGCGCCGCTTTTGCCGAAGGAAAGACAAGTACTAAAAAATCTACAATGTTCGACGGTTCTACCAATATCCAGCTGTTTTACGACCTGGGCATTGACCGGAATTTAGTTACCACTACAATCGAGGGCTTCTACAATGATCCCTGGGGTAATACCTATTTCTTCGTAGATCACGATTTCCCCGTTCAGGGAGACGCTTCATTGTCTATCAACGGAACTTATTGGGAGATTGCCCGCTGCCTGAATTTCTGGAAAGACAGTAAAGTGGCGCCCCTGAGCATCCAGGTGGAGTACAACGGCGGAGTTTACAGAGGCTTCGGTATCAACCACGCCTTCCTGGTGGGTGCAGACTGGTTCCTGCACAGCAAAGATTTTCGCAACACCTTTAACTTCAAGCTCCTGTACAAGCATATCTTCTACAATGAAGGTTTCTATGGAAAATACAGAGAGCCGAATGCGCTTGAGGCATTATTGGGAATAGATAAGGTTGAAGTCATAGAGAAAAACCATCAGAGCCTTGTTCCCCTCCAGTTCACCTTCGTCTGGGGCATGAAAGACCTCTTCAATGTCAAGGGTCTGACCTTTAACGGATTCGTGGATTTCTGGGGAGAAGACCACTGGGTGACTCCAATGATGACAGTCAGGGACGACGACGGACAACTGCAGTTTGTCAGAGACGGCGAGGATGTGCTCTCGCATTTCGTCCTTATCTCCGAACCCCAGCTCTGGTACAGTGTAGGCCAGCATTTCGGCTGCCCCAACCTCAATGTGGGTGGAGAGCTCGAACTGTCATGGGGCTTCGGCACAGTGAAGAACTTCATGGCCCGCCCCTGCCTCGGTGTCAAGTGGGTGTTCTAAAAGAAATTTCTGGCAACTGACCAGAGGCATATAGCCGCAAGTATTCCCCAGGCCAGAGCCTGGCTGTGACAAGCCCGGTGAAGCCTGGGGAACTTGTCTTTAAACAGTTCCGCCGCAAGCAATACGGCAAGTACAGGAATTGAGAGAACCATCAGGGCATTGTATCGGAAAGCGTCGGCTATATTCAGGTGCAGCAGGCAGTGAAGAGCCCGCTGGGTGCCGCATCCTGGGCATTTGAGCCCGGTAAGCACAAAAAACGGACATCTCGGGAACGGCACCTTGGCCGGATCCAGGAGTCCGTATACAATTAAGACAATAATGGCGGCAATAACCGATAATGAGATTATTGCCGCCTTCTTTTTCATATTCTAAACCGGACTACTTGCAGAGAGTGGCAGTCTGGGTGAATTTCTTGAAGTTGTAGTCGTAGGTGCGGGACTGTGCGGTGAAGATATCTATCAGCCACCATACCCAGCAACCGTAGCAGGTAATTACCTTGAGGATACCCAGCCCGATGTCGCCCAGGAAGAACCTGTCCCAGCCGAGGAGAATGGCGATGACAAGGATAAGGGTAGGCTTCTGGAAATCGATGCTCATCATCATAAATGCTTTGGAGTCATCCAGTTCCTCCAGAGTTTTCTGGACAATGCTGATTCTTGTAGGGTCGAAGCATTCAGCGTTCTTCAACATGAAGTTTTGTACGAGATCGGCGTTCATAGCAGAAATAGTTTTTGAAATAATATGGACCAAATATAAGGACATTATGGCAAAAATACAAAAACCGGCAGAAAAGGTAATTTCCGAGATATAAGAAAAATGCCTCTCACATGTGTGAAAGGCATTTTTAAGCGGTGCAGAAGGGACCGCATTTGACGAAAAAATAACCCGTGCTTCCGAAGGTGAAATTTCGTAACTATTTAATAATCAATGTAAATACGATAAACTCCTTTCTTGGCACTTTTGGCACTTTCGGCACATCCCCAAAATGCCAATAATGCCAAAAGTGCCAAAGGGAAATGGAAATAAAATGCTAAATTTGTAACCTGTAACTTACTGATCCA
>JAGAAU010000044.1 GCA_017615135.1 Bacteroidales bacterium
TCATCGTTGCCGTATCAAGGAGGGCGGCAGAGGGCTCTGCCGCAGTCGCGAATGCCGGGAAGGAAAACTATATGCGCTTTCCTATGGTAAGCCGTGCGCCCTTGCCATCGACCCTGTGGAGAAGAAGCCCCTGAACCATTTCATGCCCGGAACATATTGCCTTTCCCTCAGCTGCACGGGCTGCAATCTCAGTTGCCGATGGTGCCAGAACAGCGATATCTCCCAGGTGACTCCCGAGGCTGTGGAAAGCTACGTACTTTCACCTCAGGAAATAGTGGATATCTGCCTTCAGCGCGGCCTCCCTTCCATCGCCTACACATATACAGAGCCCTTCACCTGGTGGGAATATATGTACGACATTGCCGTCTTGGCGCATAAGGCAGGCGTCAGGAATATCCTTGTCTCAGCCGGATATGTGCAGAAGGAGCCCCTGGGCGAACTGCTGCCCTACATCGATGCGGCCAACATTGACATCAAAGCCATGGACGATGCCATCTACCGCAAATATTGCGGAGCATCCCTGGCTCCTGTGCTTGAGAATATCCTCACCATGAAAGCCGCAGGAGTCCACATTGAGATAACCAACCTGCTTGTCACCGGTCTTAATGACTCGGAACAAATGGTGGAGAAACTCTGCCGTTGGATGGTGGAGAACAACTTACAGGACGTTCCACTTCATTTCAGCCGTTATTTCCCCAGATACAAGTTCACGGAACAGGGCCCCACACCCAAGTCAACCCTCCTAAGAGCCCGCGACATGGCCCTCTCCCTCGGCCTCCACACCGTCCACCTCGGCAACATTTGATTCCCGGGACAGAAGGGACTTCCTAAAAAACAACGGAAATCTACTAAATTTATTAGGAGATTCAGAAATTATTACTATCTTTGCTTCAGAAGACTAAATGAACTATAGGCGATGAAACAGAAACTGACTGCAAGGGAAGAGACGCTGATGAACATCTTCTGGGCTCATGAGCCGCTGTTTATCAGGGACTTAATTAAATATCTGCCAGAGCCGAAGCCGCATTATAATACGGTGGCTACGCTGGTGAAGTTTCTGGAGGAGAAGGGATTCGTGGAAAGAGAGCCTATGGCAAATTCTTTCCGCTACAAGGTGAAGATCAGTGAACGTCAGTACCATGGGGATACCGTTTCTGAGGTGGTGGCGCGCTATTATGGCAATTCTTATCTGAGCTTGGTATCCCAGTTCGTGGAAGAGGACAAGATGGATCTCCAGCAACTGAAAGACCTCATCTCCAAAATCGAGAGCAACAAGAAATGAGTCCGTTCCTTTCATATATTTTGCGTGCCGGCTTGTATCTGGGCTTGTTTTATGCCTTTTATCTGCTGGTCATGCGGCGCACCACCTTCTTCCGGCTTAACCGTGTGATTTTGCTGGCGGGCTCCTATTTGTGTCTTTTGCTCCCGCTAATCCGGCTCAGGACTGTTTCGTCAGTCTCCCAGGCCGAATCGCCAACCATGGTTGCAGTCGGCCAAGATGTGGAAACGCTCACTTCATCGGTCATGATCCCCTGGCAATTATTGTTGGGCGTCTATCTTGCTGGTGTGCTGATCACTCTGGCGTTGTTTGGCAGGTCGGCCCTGAAGACGGGGCGACTGATACGCAGGGGAAAGGAGACCGAGAGAGAAGGCTGCCGCCTGGTGCTGCTGGAGGATGAAATCCCTTCCTTCAGCTGGGGCAGGAGGGTAGTGATGAACCGGAATGATCTGGCTGAGAACCCCGCCATCTTTACTCACGAACGTATGCACGTGCAGTGCCGACATACTCTGGACCTGCTTCTCATTCTACCCATTCAACTGCTGTTCTGGTGGAATCCGCTGGTGTGGATTACCAGGGAGGAGCTGCGTCTTTTGCATGAATACCAGGCCGATGAAGGCGTTATTCAAAATGGCATCGATGCTACACAATATCAATTACTTCTTGTGCGGAAAGCCGTGGGAGAAGACCGCTTCACCCTGGCCAGCGGCTTCCTGCATGCCAAACTAAAAAACCGAATCACCATGATGCTCAAACCAAATTCTTCCAGCTGGATGCGCTGGTCGTATCTGGCCCTCATTCCCGTGCTGGCTGCATTCATGTTTGCCTGCAATCCTTCCAGAAAGGCCCAGGAGCCCGAGCCCGCCGCTTCAGAAGCGGATGTCATTACCTTAGAGAACGATGCCCTTTCCTTCGAGGATGTTGAAATCAAGCCTACCTTCAACGGAATCGATGCCGATGAGTTCGCCAGGTGGGTCAATTCCCAGCTCAAGTATCCGGAACAAGCTAAGCAAGACGGCATTACCGGTCGTGTGACTCTCCAGTTCACAATCGAAACCGACGGTTCGGTTACCGATGTCAAGGTACTTCAGGGGGTTCGCGAGGACTTGGACTCAGAGTCCGTGAGGGTAGTCTCTGCCTCTCCCAAATGGGAACCGGGTAAACACAACGGCAAGCCCGTCAAAGTCACCTATCGCCTGCCCATAGTCTACCAGCTCCGGTAAGCGCTGGAGGCCATTTCCGCTCACGGCCCCCGATTTTTCACCCTCCCGTAAGCGCTAGAGGCCGTTTCCGCTCACGGCCCCCTTGTTGGTCCATCCCCTGGGGGTGCAGGGGGATAAAATGGTGCTTCGCACCGCAGGCGTCATCAGACGCCGGCCGGAGCGTCAGCGAGGTTTTCAAAGAAAACCGATGCA
>JAGAAU010000045.1 GCA_017615135.1 Bacteroidales bacterium
CCTCGGCAGCGGCCTCGGGAGTCTCAGGGGCAACCGGAGCTGCCGGTTCCTCAACAGGCTCTTCGGCTTTCTCCTCAACGGGAGCCGCAACTTCCTCCACTATTTCCTGCACAGGGGCCACGGGGGCCGGTTCGGGTTCAGAAGCAGCTTCAACCTCGGGAGTCTCGGGGGCAACCGGAGCTGCCGGCTCCGGAGCGGGAGTTTCCTGCTCAGGTTCGGCCGCAACAGGTTCAGACGTCTCCTTTCTGGAGCCGCTGAAAATATTGCTCTTGATAATGGTTTCCCTTTCAGGCTCTTCTTCCTCCTCGGGTTTGGTTGCACGGTCCGGACGGCCCTGACGCTCGGATTTCTCCAGTATCTCCGCCATCTTGATGTCCACCTTCTCTGCAGCCTCCTTCATTTCGAGGTCTTTCCCGAACTGTTTGTCAAGGGCGGGAAGGAACTCGTCGGAGACCTTCGCATTAGGGTTTTCTTCCACATCGGCACCCTGCTTGTGAAGGAAATCGACCAGGTCTGAAAGACCAATGTTATACTGTCTTACAAGTTTATTTAATCTTATTTCAGCCATAGGGTCTGTTTTGGTTTATTCAAATTCGGCACGCAGTATCCGCATTACCTCTTCAACGGTCTCGTCCTCGAGGTCGGCCCTCTTGGAGATATCTTCCGGATCCAATGCAAGCACGCTCTTGGCAGTGTCGCAACCTATGGATTCCAGTTTGTCTATCACCCACTGGTCTATTTCGTTGGCGAATTCGCTGAGCAGAACGTCTTCCTCATCGTCTGCATCCTTGGGGGTTTCCCTCCAGACCTCGATTTCACGGTCTACCAGCATACCGGCGAGCTGCACGTTGCAACCTCCGCGGCCGATACCCTTCTTGACTTCCTCCGGAAGCATGTAAACCTTTACCTTGTCGCCCGGCTCGCCCATGTCTATGTGGGACACGTGCGCGGGGTTCAGGGCGCGCTGAATCATCAGCTGAGGATTCTGGGTCCACTGAATCACGTCGATATTCTCATTGCGGAGCTCACGCACGATTCCGAGGATCCTGCCGCCCTTCACGCCAATACAGGCTCCGATAGGATCGATACGGTCGTCGTAGGATTCCACCGCAACCTTGGCGCGCTCGCCCGGAACGCGCACCACCTTCTTGACGGTGATAAGTCCGTCGGCAATCTCGGGCACTTCCTGCTCGAAGAGTCTGCCGAGGAATTCGGGGGTTACGCGGGAAAGGGTGATGTAGGGAGTGGTATTGTTGCGCATCTCCACCTTCTTGATGATGGCGCGGATGGAATCGCTCTTCTTGAAGCGCTCGCCGGGAATCTGCTCGCTCTTTGGCAGGTGCAGTTCGTTTCCGTCCTCATCGAGCACCAGGGCTTCCTTGGACCAGGCCTGATAGACCTCGCCGGCGAAGAGTTCGCCCACCTTCTCGGAGTATTTTTTGTAGAGGTTGGCCTTCTCTATATCCATGATGCGTCCCTGAAGGTTCTGGCGGATATTGAGTATGCCCCTGCGGCCGAAAGATGCCAGGCTGAGCTTCTTGGTGTACTGGTCTCCAATCTCGTAATCATCATCTCCGCTGTCCGCCTTTACCTGATCGAGGGTCATCTCCGCATTGGGATTCTCAACCTCCTCCACGATGTCGAAATTCTGATAAATCTCGCAGGTTCCCTTATCTACGTTCACGATAACGTCGAAATTGTCGGAAGAACCATAGGTCTTGGCAATCTGTGTAAGGAACACGTCTTTCAGAACACCCATCATAACGGGGCGGTCGATGTTTTTCTCCTCCTTGAAATCCTTGAAGGCGTCAATGAGGGTAATTACTTTTTCTTTCTCCATTTTATTGTTTATTCGTTTATTGTTTTCAGTATTTCGTCGGCCTCTTCGGAACCGATTCCTGCAGACCCCACCGTAAGGGAATAATCTTCGATGTTACGGTCGAACGCGGCGAGGATAGCCCTGTGCACGAATTCACAGTCGTCCAGGGTTACGGAACCTCCGTCCTTGCCGAGCACCAGCTCGAAAATATTGTCGTCGTCGTTGAAAATCAGCTCCAACACGCTGCAGGAACGCTCCTTGGCCGCTCCGTTTGCAACTTCTTCAAATTTAATCCTGTCCATAAGTTCAAAAAAAAGACAGAGACCTTTTGGCCTCTATCTCTCTCACGGGGTGCAAATATAGACAAATTATTTGAGAAAACAAATGCTTTCCGGCCCCTCGTTGAACAGCAGGTCCATAATTGAAAGGCCTCCCACGAATGCCTGGGTGCCGTCTCCCTGCCAGTACTTCCTTCCTTCCAGCCCAAGGTCTGCGAGAACAGTGCATGGTCTCTTGGGATGCAGGCGGCCTCGGTAATCGTCCACTCCCCCGCTATCCGGCAGTGACGCCAGCTGCTGCGGGGTAAAGAATTCCACGGTCGGCTGGACATCGGCGAGCAGGCCGACTTTCCTGCAGAAGAAACGGATAATCTCCATATCCAGCTCCCAGAGAGTCTCCGGGCGGGATTCCAGCAGCGAAAACAGTTCGTCCTTATAATAAATAAAAAAAGGAGAAGAGTCGTATGCGGTGGAAATGGTCTTGAAGGTCTTGTGCATCCAGGGCGTGGAGTCATAGTCTACTTTAACCCGGCAGACGGGAGTGTGGAAAAGGTCGTCTCCGTGGATGACGGGAACGGTCAAGTCTTCCGGAACACCGGCGCAGAGTATGCGGCAACGGTTGCGCCAGCTCTGCTTTTCATAATGGCTCCAGGCCTCCAGATGCACGGACGGGTACCTCGCCAGCAGGGCAAAGAACTCTACCGGCGGGAAAAAGGCTATGTCTGCGAGGAGTTTATTCAATGACGCCCTTCTCGTGAGAATCGTCGGCACGAACGATTCCGCGCTTGGAATTGCGGATGAATTCAAGGATGGTATCCCTTTCCACGGAAGGAGGGAAGCCGTCCTTTACACGTGCGCAGGCGTCTGAAATATTGAAGCCCTGATAGTAGATGACGTCGTAGATGTCCTTGATGTTACGCACCACCTCCGATTCAAAGCCGCGGCGGCGCAGGCCTACTACGTTCACGCCGGCATAGCACACGGGAACGCGGCCGCACATGGCATAGGGCGGGATGTCCTTGTTCACGCCGGTATTGCCGCCGACCATTGCATGGCAGCCTATGTGGCTGAACTGGTGCACCTTGGTACCGCCGCCGATTATGGCCCAGTCGTCTACATCGGTCTCGCCGGCTATACCCACATAACTTACCAGTATGCAGTGATTGCCAACGCGGCAGTCGTGCGCAACGTGTACGTAAGACATTATGAGAGTATCGTCTCCAACCTTGGTGACACCCTTGCCGCTGGCCTGGGTACCACGGTTGATGGTGGCGCACTCGCGGATGTTCACCCTGTTACCTATCTCTACATAGCTCACCTCTCCGCTGAACTTGAGGTCCTGGGGAATCGCACCCACTACGGCTCCGGGGAACACGCTGCAATCCGTCCCCATCTTAACATACGGGAAAATGGTGGCGTGAGGCAGAATCTTGCAACCCTGACCGATCTCTACATTGTCGTCTATATATGCATAGGGGCCAACTTCCACGTCTTCCGCGAGCCTGGCTCCGGGATGCACTGTTGCAAGGGGATGAATCTTTGCCATTATATCGTCATTTAAGGTTTTCTGCGACCTTCAGGGCCGCTATAGTATTAATTTTATGTCCTGGCTTGTACGCCTGTATCTCCGCCTTCAGGAAACCGCCGCACAGACGCATATCGCCAATCAGGTCCAGCAGCTTATGCCGGCCGCACTCATCGGGAAAACGCAGTTTGAGGTTGCTCAGGTAGCCTTCCGGAGTTACCGACAGCAACGGCTGACGGAACCTTCTTCCAAGGCAGGCAAGCCTCAAGCGGGAAACCGGCTTTTCTACCACCACTATGGCGTTCTCTACATCGCCGCCCTTGATAAGCCCCAGGAAAGCAAGCCACTGCACTTCGTGAAGAAAGCAGAAAGTCCTGCATGGAGCCACCTCCGCCGCATAATCCATATCAAAGTTCCAGTGCACATTCTGGATTCCCAGCACCCTGGAATTGAAGTCTATGGTAACATCGAAGGCAGGTTTGTCCGAAGGGATAATCTTAATCCAGGAACCTTTGCGGCCGCCTTCGACGACTATCGGTTCCCTGAGAGTAATCCACGTTCTCTCCGCATCCTGTTCCTCGAGACCGTCCGGAGCAATCGCTTCCGCGTACATCCGGGCGCTTCCATCC
>JAGAAU010000046.1 GCA_017615135.1 Bacteroidales bacterium
CAACCTGCTTTATGCAGACCGCATCTGCAATTTTGTACTGGCGGTGCTGCAGCGCGACATAGAGATGCTGAAGGGCCGCGGGAAGTCCGGCATAGACATACTGGGCCTGGAATTGAAGCTTCAGTGCACCGTTTGCGGGCACCTTTTCAATGGCACCTTGGACCGGCTGGACAGCGTTATGCCAGGTCAGGTAAGGGTGGTAGATTACAAGACGGGAAGCGACAGCCCCGAAGCCCTTGCGCTTAAGAAAGCCAGCCCCGTTTTCAGGGGAACCGATGCCTACTCCAACAAGGCCGCTCTCCAGTTCTACATCTACGACCGCATGGCGGAAAGCGCCATGAGCGACGTTCTAAAGGGCAATGAGCTGGTAAACAGCATGTACGCCTCTTCCGTAATCGGGAAGGAAATTCCGAAGGAATACCCCCAGAACGAGACTTTCAATGAAGAGATGGAAGATGAACTGCAGGGGCTCTTTGCAGAGTTGGAAGACAAGGATACAGGATTCAGGCGCAACAAGGACAAATGCAAGTTCTGCGATTTCAGGAACCTGTGCGCAATAACAGACGACAAATAATGGCAGCAGTTACCCAGGGCAATGAAATAATGCGGGCTTCGGCCGGATCCGGAAAGACATTCGCACTGTCCGGAGCATACATCAGGCTGCTCCTGCAGGGCGGGCGCGATGCCCACAGGCACATCCTCGCCGTCACCTTCACCAACAAGGCTACGGCCGAGATGAAGAACAGAATCCTGGAAGAGCTGTTCCGTCTGGGTTACGAACCGGAAAAATCCGGGCATCTGGCCATCCTGAGCAAGAGCATCGGCGTTGATGAAGGAGAGATTCAGAAGCGGGCGCGCGAAGCCCTGAACGACATACTGAACGATTACGGTTCATTTGCGGTAAGCACCATAGACAAGTTCTTCCAGCAGGTTCTGAGGGCATTTTCCCGCGAAGCGGGCCAGTTCAGCGAGTACAGGGTGGAACTGGATAAGAAAGCCCTGGTAAACGAGGCCGTAGACCGTGTACTGGACAGCCTTGGAGAGGGAGACCGTTCCCTGCTCAACTGGTTCTCTTCCAATATGAAGAAGGACTTTGAAGAGGGAGAACGCAGCAGGATAGAGGCGGAACTCCGGGAATTTGCAGAAAAACTGTTCTCGCCGGAATTCGAGAAGAAAGCCAGACTATCCGGCAGCGGGCTGGCGGAGATGGCCTCGGAAGAAAAACTCGAAGAGCTTTCCAAACTCTGCGATTCCGTAATCAAAAATGGCCGGAAAACTGTTGCTGCAAGAGTTTCGGAAGCACTTTCCGCCGCCGACTGCTATCCGGAGGAGTTTCTGAACGGCTTCCTTGTCAAATTCCTAAGGAAATCTACGGATGAGATAATAGACGAGGCCGTAAAGGTTCAGCAGGAAAAGAAATATTGGAGCAACACCCTGGCCGATGCTTCCGCCGCCCTCAGTGCAAAAGGCAAAAAGGCCGGTTGCGACGCCAGCGCCCTGCAAACGGCAGTTAGGAACCTGGACCAGACATTTACAACCCAGATTCCGCTGCTCAGAACAGCCTCGCAGGTTAAGGGCCAACTCCCCTACATGAGGGCCATAAAGGACCTGAAGGCGGCATTCGCCGAGGTATTGAAGGACAGGAACGTACTCAGCCTGGACGACTCTTCCTCCATTCTGCGCGACATAATAAACGGCACTCAGACTCCGTTCATCTACGAGAAGACCGGAGTGCGCTTCAACCATTTCCTGCTCGATGAATTCCAGGATACGTCCGGAGTGCAGTGGGAGAACTTTCTGCCGCTTCTCAGGAACATCAGCGAGGGCATTCCCTACAACCTGCTGGTTGGAGACGTAAAACAGAGCATCTACCGCTGGAGGAACGCAGACTGGGAGATTCTGCAGACCAGGGTGAAAAAGGACCTGATGGAGTGTACGGACAGGCCGCTTAAAACCAACTGGAGGAGCGCTCCGGAAATAATAGGCTTCAACAACCGCTTTTTCCGGGAATATGCAGAGGGGCTGGACCTTCTCTACCAGTCTAAAGGCCTGGGCGAGGCACCGGTAAAGGTGGCGGACATCTATTCGGACGTGCAGCAGGAATGCCGCCATACCGGCTACAAAGGCAGCGTAGAGGTAAGTTTCTTCAACGACAGGAAAGAAAGGCTGTTTGCCGAGACGGTGGAGGCGGTTAAAGACGCGATGGACCGCGGCTTCAAGGCCTGCGACATTGCAATACTGGTACGGTCCAATTATATGGGCGGAGAAATTGCCAAGGCCCTGTCTGAAAATGATATAGACGTAATCTCCAACGATTCCCTCCTGCTGGTTTTCAGCGGAGTGATACGCACCCTGGTAGCGAGGATGACCATTCTCGACACTCCGGACGATCCTGCCAGCATCTACCAGGCCGGCGATTTCGACCCTTCTGCGGTAAATTCCGGAGCATCCCTTTACGAGCTTGCCAACAACCTGCTTTCCGGGATGGACGAGGCGGAAGTGAACGAAGACAGCCCTTACGTACTTTCGTTCATGGACCTGATTCGCGACTTTGTAGCCAGGGAAGGCAATTCCCTGCACGCATTTCTGCAGTTCTGGAACGAAGAAGGCTTCAAAAAGGCTATTTCCACACCGGAAGGCGGCAATGCCGTTACAGTCATGACCATCCACAAGGCCAAAGGTCTGGCCTTCCCGTTCGTGATAGTTCCGGTGGCCCACTCAACCTCATATATCAACAAGAATTCCACCTGCTGGGAAACTCCTTCCCTGGGCGGGACCCCGCTGGAAGCGGCCGGCAACGGGCTTTACAACGTAAAAGTGATGGGGCTTGATAAAACCCTGTTCAGGGAAGCATATGCCAAAGAACTGCTATACACATACATAGACGACATCAACACCTGGTATGTGGCCTTTACCCGCGCAAAATATGCCCTGCACGTTGTCTGCATGGCACCAGGCAGCAATGACGACAGGAAGATGAACTGTTTTTCAGACGCCCTGCAGAAATATGTTCCCGGAATCTGCGAAGGCGACGGCAGCAGTTTCACCTTTGGCAGCCATCCGGTCCGGCAAGAGGAATGCAACCCTGAAGAGAAAGTTGGAAAGAGGCAGTTCGATGAAGTCCGGCTGAACTATGTCATTCCCGGCACCCGCAACGGGCTTCAGGACAAACTGCTGATACACAAAGACTCCGTTGAGTTTTTCGGAGACGGGGCCTCCAGAGGGAACGCCCGCATGAGAGGCTTGGTACTCCATGGGATTATGGAAAGGGTTCGCACAGAGGCAGATTTGCCCGCATCGGTAAGGAAAGCGGTGATGGACGGCATGCTGAGCAGGGAAGAAGGAAAGGTGGCGGAGCAGATGCTCGCCGGTGCTATGGAACAGGTCCGAGACCGAGGATGGTTCGCTCCGGATGCAGTCAGCCTGGATGAACGGGACATAGCCGACAAGGACGGTTCTGTATACAGACCGGACAGGGTGGTTGTAAAGGACGGTTCCGCCTGTATAATAGACTATAAGACCGGAGAGGAGGAAGACAGCTACGTTTACCAGCTCCGTCGCTATAGGAGATTGTACCGCGAACTTGGATATCAGAAAG
>JAGAAU010000047.1 GCA_017615135.1 Bacteroidales bacterium
AATAGGCCGTATCATACCTTTCTGTTCTGTCTGTCCAGATAACTCTGGAGTATTATTGCCGCGCTTATGCGGTCTACAGACCCCTTCACGCGCCTTTCACTCTTTTTCATTCCTCCGTCTATCATCGCCCTCTGCGCAAGTACGGAGGTAAATCTCTCGTCCTCGAGGCTTACAGGGACCTCCGGCAGCTGCTTCTTAAGCCATTTCAGGAAAACATCCACATCTGCCGCCGCCTCGGAAGGTTTACCTTTCAGGTTCATTGGATAGCCCACAACGAAGCGCTCCACCTTATTCCCCGCACAGTACCTCTTGAGAAATTCAATTATGTCCTTGGCCGGGACCGTTTCCAGCGGAGAGGCAAAAATACCCAAAGGGTCGCTCACCGCCACCCCTACCCGGGCCCTGCCGTAATCTATTCCAACTATCCTGTCCATAGCCAAACTTACAAAGATAATAAAAAACTTACGCCGGGAAGCATATGGTAAAACAGGCGCCTCCCAGAGCGAAGGAACGGGAGTACGATATGGTGGCGCCGCAGCGCTCCAGCACACTGCGGGAGATGGCCAGTCCGAGGCCTGTACCGCCGGTCTTAGTTGTAAAATTGGGGGTGAAGAGCTTATCCTGATTCTCCTCGGAAACCCCCGGACCGTTATCTTCGAAGACTATATCGTAAAAACCGTCCTGGCCGGACTTCCGCAGAGAGACGTTTATCTGCCCGTCTTCCATCCCCTCCAGTGCCTGCACCGAATTGTTGATGATATTGTCGAACACCCGGGTAAGCTGCGGCTTGGGACCGTTAATAGTTGCCCCCTCAAGCCCGAAATAATTAAAACTCACGCCCTTCTTTCCGCCGTCGAACATTGAAATCTCCTCCTCCAGAAGCTTGTTCAGGTCTATCTTCACAGGCTCCTGCGTGTAGAGTTTGGCAAAGTCTGAGAATTCGTTAGCCGTCTCTGTAAGTATCTCTATGTGCTCGAGCAGCACTCCCGTCATTTCGTCGAACTTCTCCTGCCAGGCAGGGTCGCCCTTCTGTTTGAGCCGCACCATACGCTGGAGCTGCAGTTTCATGGGGGTAAGCGGGTTCTTTATTTCGTGGGCCACCTGACGCGCCATTCCGCTCCAGGCCTTGTCGCGCTCAGCCTTAGCCAGCGCTACACTGCTCTCAGACAGCTGGGTAACCATGCCGTTGTATGCACGGAACAGGGAGGAAAGCTCGTCGTCCTTGTCGTATTCTATATATTCCGGCGCGGCCTCTCCCGCCTCGTTCATCTTGCGCCCCATCTCCACCAGGGGATGGAACATCCTGCCCACCACGCGGGAGACCGTAAGCATAGCCAGAATCAGCAGTATAGCGAATACGGCCAGAACGGCAATCAGGTGCATGATAGCCTCGCGTTCAAAGTCATAGCTCCGTTCCGTATACGGAGAAGACATAACCGCAACTATCTTTCCTTCGGAGTTGAACAGAGGGGCGTACATTGCATAATACTGCCTGCCGCTCAGATTCTCCTTCTGAGCGTAATAACGGCGGTTCCGGTTCACAATAACGTCGAAGGCGGTCTCGTCCATGCGGCAGCCCAGAAGCATCTGGTCGAACACTTCGGGAGCCGTAGATACCAGCAGCCTGCCGTCCGGAGCATAGAGGGTGAGGTCTGTGCCCGAAGAAGACGCGATGGATTCCAGCGCACTGCGGAACTCGGGAGAACGCAGCACGGACGCACCCTGACCGGCATCAGCTCCGCCTGCGGCATTCAGGGCGTCCTGCACCATCAGCTGCAGGTTCCCGGTCTTTTCGGAGAGCAGAGTCTGAAGGTTGATTTCATTCCTCCGGTACACGAACGCCACGCTCACTGCCGTCATGGTAACCAGGGTTACCAGCAGAGAATACATAATGACACCGCTGATACGCGTACGGAAGTATTCCCTATGCATAAAGCGCCCGCGCCTGTGGCGGGACGGGAACGGAGACAGCAGTACGAAGGTAACCACCGCCAGCATAAGCACGCAAACCACATAATTGAACCAGCCGAGCCTGGGACGGGAGATGACTATAGTGTCTCCTGTGCCCGGTATCGTGTTGACGAAGTGCACATATCCGTCTCTGGGGTCTCCGAACAGAGAGTCGTTCAGATGTGTGGGGAAGGCGTACGAACCCTTGTAGTACACCATATCCTGCCCCTCATATTTGGCGTAGGAATAGAAGGAAGGAATCTGCAGACCGGAACCGGAGGAGGAAAAAATTGCCGAATAGCCTTTGTCCCGCCTGTGGGACACCGGTTCAACCTCCATCAGCACGAACGACACCCCGTCTGAACGGTAATAGGGAAAAACTCCCTCGTAGCTCACCCTTCCGCCGCCGGTAGTGTACAGGAAACGGGAAGATTCGAAGATGGGCGTTCCGCCGGCAAGGACGTTGCGGAGGTGCTGATAGGCGGCATCGTCGCCGGCATCGCCGGAAATTACAGAGACCTTGATTTCGTATTCGGGGGATATGCGGGGCAGGTAGCCCTCGGCAATCCTGTTGCGCACTATGTCCGAAGTACCCTCGAACTGGGTAAGGGCCGCTATCAGCTTGTCGTCGGCAATTCGGGCCTCAACCCTCTTCAGCTGCATTTCCAGGCGGATATCGCGTTCCATAGCCAGCCTGTTCGCCCAAACCTCCACGCGCTCCTTCTCCCTGCTGAAGCCGTAGGACATGGCCACGAGGGTAAAGTACAGGGCCACCACGAAGGCAAAAGCCAGCCGCGCGGGCACGGAGAAGACATTGATGCTCCACCCGGTGAGCACGTGCATGGCCGGCCGTACGCATTGCAGAAGCATCGGCACGGAGGCCAGCATGGAAATATACGAAAGATAGGTGAGCGCAGTATATATGCGCAAATCTCCTAACTTATAGAGTTCCAGGGATATACCCGAATTGAATATGATACTGCGGACAGATATGTGGGTATAGGCCGCAATCAGCGCCACCGCAAACAGGAAAACCAGCAGCAGTACGGCTGAAACAATGCGTCCTCGACGGAAAAGCGGCCGCAGCGACGAACGCACCATATAAATTCCGGCAGACAGGAAAAGTATAGCGGCATTGATAAGAACCACGGCGCCCAGGGAATACAGCAGCCTGCCGCCGGCAAAGAGCAGCGGAGAGAATACCGGGGAGTCTCCCGGCAGGGTTTTGCCGTAGAAGTACATAGACGCCAGCGCCACAAGCACCACAAGGGAGAAAATGACGTAAGAGCGCAGGTTCAGGTTTACAGAGAGCCAGCAGAAAGCAGCCGCACAAAGCAGCCCCAGAGCGAGCCAGAGCAGAAACCTGCCGGCCTGGGTACTGGAAGTGGAAGCCAGCGCATACTGCAGTTTGAAGCAAGGATGACCCTCAACCTGCACTATTTCTCCGGCGCTGTCGGAAAGAGGCACCAATGAAAACCTCTCCCCTATCCGCAGACGCGGATTTGTATTGTTGGCAAGGCGGCTGTCCCTGAGATCTACCAGCTCAAGGCCCTCTATTACAGTGCCTTCGCCTTTAGTGACAGACTTCACCAGGTACCACTTGTAGCCCAGATTCATAAAACTGAAGCTGTCTGGCACCTCCGCCAGAGGGGAACGCAGATTGCGGCGCGGGTTAGACAAGCGCTGGATTATAAAGCGCTCGTTAATACCGTCGTCCGACACTGGGAACTGGTGAGACCAGGAGCACAGCGAATCCCGCATATAGCGGTAAATCACCATATCTTCCGGAAGTGCGGACTGCCTGTTGCCGGAAGCATGAGCCTCAAGCACCGCCAGACGCCGCTCCAAACGTCGCTCCAGCCTCGAAGCAGCTTTGGAGGCATCGCCCTGTCCAGCACCGGAAAAGGCCAGAATCAGACAGGTCACGGCCGACAGTGCAAACAACACTGCCAGCAGATTGCGTCTGAATGTAAGCCTGCCGTTCATTCGTGATGGTAATGCTCACCTTTTATGATGGTAAAGGCACGGTAGAGCTGTTCGGCAAAAATCGTGCGCACCATCTGATGAGTGAAGGTCATTTTTGAAAGGGACATCATACAGCCGTCTTCCGCCCGTTTGTAAACCTCGGCGCTGAACCCGTACGGGCCGCCTATTGCAAACACCAGATCCCTCCCTGCGGACATTTTCTTCTGAAGGAAGGCGGCGAATTCAGGGGAAGTCATCTGAGAGCCCCTCTCATCCAGCAGAATCAGGTAATCCGAAGGTTTGAGGGAGTCCAGAATCTGTTTACCCTCCCGCACACACAGTTCATCCCTGCTGAGGGAGGCTGCATTACGCGGAGAAGGCAGTTCTGTCACCGAAAAGGGAGCATAATGCTTCAGGCGGGAAGCATAGAGCTCCAGCCCCTCCTTTACCCAGGACACATCGGTCTTTCCTGTCAGCAGCAAACTTATCCGCATATCAGCCGTAAAGTTAACATAACGGCTCGTTTTTTGCAAGTTCAACCCCCGGCATGAGTAAAAGCTTAAAACTGATTTTTACGGCAGTCCTACTGTTTGCAGGCCTGGGTTGCGCGCGCGCCCAGTCCATGGACTGCGACGTCTTCGTGCCAATCTGCAAGTATATTTCCAAGGGAGACGCCAACGCCCTCTCCGTATGGTTTGCAGACAGTCTGGAAATCTCAGTTGCGTCTGAAAACAGCAACGCCAGCCGGAATCAGGCCCGCCAGATACTCAAAACCTTCTTTGACAGGTACAGCCCAAGGTCTTTCAAGGTGGATCACACCGTAGGACAGGGCAATATGAGATATCTTTTAGGGGAACTGAACGCCGGTGGCGAAACCTTCCACGTAATTATTTTCGTATGCTGTCCGGAAGCCGGAGGTGGCTACCTGATACAGCAACTCAAGATTGAAAAGCTCTGAAAAGGCTGCTTATACCCTCTGGCCGTAGCTGCGGTCTGTGGTATTCACAGTTATCACGTCTCCCTGATTGATGAAGAGGGGCACCATGATTTTTGCGCCGGTCTCCAGCGTAACTTCCTTCAGGGCGCTGGTAGAAGCGGTGTTGCCCTTTACTGCAGGCTCTGCATAGGTAACTTCCAGGGTTACATAGGTAGGGAGTTCGCAGGTAAGGCACCTTTCTTCGTCTGCCACGAACATCATCTCAACGTGCTGGCCCTCTTTCATAAGGTCGCTATTGTCAACCACGTCCTTAGGCAGTTTAATCTGCTCGTAGGTCTCTTCGTGCATGAAGTTGAATCCGTCTTCCTCGGCATAGAGGAACTGGTAGGGACGCCTCTCTACGTTGATGGTTTCAATCTTTGCACCTGCAGTGAAGGTGTTTTCAAGGATGCGGCCGTTCTCGAGGTTGCGCAATTTAGTCTTTACAAAAGCGGGGCCCTTGCCGGGTTTTACATGCTGAAACCATACTATCATGCAGGGTTTCCCGTTGAAATTGAGATAAAGTCCGTTTTTAAAATCTGCGGTAGTTGCCATAAAATATATCTTTAATATGTTTATTCCAGCCTGCTAAATTAGGAACTGTTTTGCTTTATTGCAAATTTTGTATCGCCAGGGCCACCTCTTCAAGCAGCCACAGGGGGGTTGACGTGGCCCCGCAAACCCCAACATTGTCGTCCGGACGGAACCATTCGCGGTGAATGTCTTCCACGGCACCTATATGGCAGGTGCGGATGTTCCTGCTCCGACAGAGCTCGCAAAGAACCTTCCCGTTGGAGCTGGATTTGCCGGAAACGAAGATTATGATGTCGTGCGACGCCGCAAAAGAAGCCAGAGCATCGTAACGGGCGGCGAGCTGTTTGCAGATGGTATCATGCACCTTCAGGAGCCCTGTCTCGGAGAACCGGGCGGCAAGGGCGGCACACAGCTGCCGATATTCATCCTTTGCCATGGTGGTCTGAGAGAACACCTCGAGGGGGCGGTCGGTCTTCAGCGCACCGGTCTCGAACAGCAGGTCCAGCTGGTTCATATACTCCACCACGAAGGCATCTCCTTCGACCTGCCCCAGCAGCCCCATCACCTCCGCATGTCCGGGTTTGCCAAAAATAAGCACCTCTCCGGGCCTGGGGGGGGATTTTACCCTCGCATAGGCGGCGGAAATATCCTTCTGGAGTTTCAACACAACCGGGCAGGTACAGTCTATTACGGTAAATCCCAGGCGGTTCAGTTTTCCATACACTGCGGGAGGTTCCCCGTGGGCCCGTATCAGCAGTGGTTCCCCGCTCCTCGGGCTGATCTGGTCCAGGTCTTCCTTGTCTATGGTAACCAGGCCTTTGGTCTCGAGCCGAGACAGCTCCTCCTCGTTGTGAACGATTGCACCGAGGGAATAGATTTTTCCCCCTTCCGCGAGATGCTCCTCGGCAGTCTCTATAGCCCTGATTACCCCGCCGCAGAAACCCGAACGGGAATCTATCTCCACTCTCATAGGATGCCGAACTTTCCGCGAATCAGACCAAGAGTCCAGATAATTTCTTCGCGCACTGTAAGGTCTGAATTATCCAGCACGAACGCATCGTCGGCCTTGCGCAGCGGCGAAGTTGCCCTGTGGGAGTCTATGTAATCCCTCTCGCGCAGGTTTGCAAGCACCTCCTCCATGGTTGGAGTCTCCCCTTTCGAGAGCATTTCGTCGTAGCGGCGTTTTGCGCGCACCTGCTCGCTGGCGGTTACGAAGATTTTCAGTTCCGCATTGGGGAATACTGTTGTGCCGATATCTCTTCCGTCCATGACCAGCCTGCCACAGGAACCCAGCCGGTGCAGGATTTCATCCACAAAACGGCGCACGTACGGCAGGGCGGAAATTACGCTCACGCGGGAAGACACCTTAAGTGAACGTATGCTCCTCTCCACGCTCTTTCCGTCTATGCAGGCATGTCCTTCCGGAGAGAAGCTGAAATCCAGCTCCCCAAGCACATTTTCCAGTTCCGGCGACACGGCTCCGGAAGAATCTATCAGTTTCCGCTGCAGGGCGAAGTGGGTGACGCAGCGGTAAATTGCCCCCGAATCCAGGTACAGGAAGCCCAATTCCGCCGCCAGACTGCGTGCAAAAGTACTTTTCCCGGTGGAAGCGCCACCGTCTACGGCTATTATGATGTCCGGTGTCTGCATAACAAGACAAAAATAGAAATTTTTCACGATATTTGTAGAACTATGAAAATACTGGTTGTAGACGACGAGCGGTCTATCCGCAATTCAATGAAGGAAATACTCTCGGACGAAGGTCATGAGGTAGATGTAGCCGAAGACGGCACTTCAGGCCTGGAAATGGCCCTCAAAGACAGGTACGACGTAATTTTCTGCGACATAAAGATGCCCGGGATGGACGGAATCAGCCTGCTTACCGCCCTCAAGGAAGAGGGTGTGGAGAGTTCGGTGGTTATGATTTCCGGGCACGGCGACATAGACACCGCAGTTGAGTGCATACGCAAGGGAGCCTTCGACTTCATCCAGAAACCGCCCGAGCTGAACCGAATACTCATTACCGTCAAGAACGCCTCGGACAAATCTTCCCTGCTAACCCAGACCAAAATCCTGAAAAAACGGGTTTACGGCCAGAGGATGATAGGAGAATCTGAGCCGATACTCAAGGTGCGGGAGATGATAGAAAAAGTGGCCCAGACAGATGCGCGGGTACTGATAGAAGGCGATAATGGCACGGGTAAAGAGCTGATAGCCAGAGAATTGCACGAGAAGAGCCCTCGCAGCTCGATGCCGTATATAGAGGTAAACTGCGCAGCCATCCCGTCCGAACTCATAGAGAGCGAACTCTTCGGGCACGAGAAAGGGTCCTTCACTTCTGCCATCAAACAGCACAAGGGCAAATTCGAGCAGGCCGAAGGCGGAACCCTGTTTCTGGACGAAATCGGCGATATGAGCCTTTCCGCACAGGCGAAGGTGCTGAGGGTGCTCCAGGAGAAGAAAATCTCCCGCGTGGGCAGCGACAAAGACATTAACGTAGACGTACGCGTGATAGCAGCCACCAACAAAGACCTCAAGAAGGAGATTGCCGAAGGGCGCTTCCGCGAAGACCTCTATCACCGCCTTTCAGTAATCAAGATTGCAGTTCCCACCCTGGACGAAAGGAAGTCCGACATTCCCCTGCTGATAGATTATTTCATAGGGCAGATTTCCACAGAGGGCGGCCTTACGCCCAAGAAATTCACCCCGGAAGCGATAAAACTGCTCCAGGAGAAAAGCTGGACCGGAAATATCCGGGAACTAAGGAATGTGGTGGAACGGCTGCTCATCCTGGGAGACGACCCGGTGAGCGCCACCGCAGTAAGGGATTACGCGCTCTGAGCCGCCGTCTCTGCGACCTTGCAGGAGGCTTCCCACTCTGCACGGGCCTTTTCAACAGCAACGGATTTTTTCAGCACGAAGCCGCTTCCGAGGTATTTCGTGCGCACATCCTCATCTGACGCCAAAGCCTCGGGAGTACCCTGCTGAAGTATAGTACCCTCATAGAGCAGGTATGCACGGTCTGTGATGGCCAGCGTCTCGCCCACATTGTGGTCTGTGATAATAACCCCGATGTTGCGGTATTTCAGTTTTGCGATTATGTACTGGATGTCCTCGACAGCAATGGGATCCACCCCCGCGAAAGGCTCGTCCAGCAGAATGAACTTAGGGTCTATAGCCAGGGCGCGGGCAATTTCGCAGCGGCGCCTCTCGCCTCCGGACAGCTGGATTCCGAGGCTCTTGCGCACTTTAGACAGATTGAACTCGTTTATGAGCGACTCCAGGCGGTTCTGCCTTTCAACCTTGGACAGGCCGGCCATTTCCATTACGGACATTATATTGTCTTCCACGCTCATCTTACGGAAAACAGAGGCCTCCTGCGGCAGATAACCGAGCCCCAGCTGTGCCCGTTTGTACATAGGCAGGCGGGTTATTTCCATATCGTCCAGGAAGATTCTGCCGCCATTGGGGCTTATCTGTCCGGTAATCATATAGAAGCTGGTGGTCTTGCCGGCTCCGTTAGGGCCGAGGAAACCTACTATTTCCCCCTGACGAACTTCCATGGAAACGCCCTTTACAACGGTGCGGATTCCGTACTTCTTAACTATGTTTTCTGCTCTGAGTATCATTTCAAGTCTAGTCCGAGGTCTTTAACCAGTTCCGTTACCTGAGGGTTCTCCTGCATAAGGTCCCTGGCCTGTTCGGAAGGCATGTAAATAATCTTTTCCCGATCTTCCTCCTGCTCTACAAGTACTTCCAGGCGAAGGAGTGAGCTGCCCACCAGATTTACAAGCGTAGATTCCAGGGTGCGAAGCAACCTTTCTTCCAGCCATTTCTTCTGGGCTATGTTGGCAACCTTGAAGGAAACCACCTTTACACCGTTCTCTACCCGCAGGTCCAGTTTGGCGTTACCGAGCGCGGCGGCGAGCCGGGGCTGGGACGCGGTGGTTTTCACCAAGTCCGGCCACGAGGCCTTCACGGCCTCGTCCGGCGGAATGACTTCGTCTTTCCGCCCCTCCGGCTCCGTCGGGCCGTCCTTTTCCTCCATCAGCGAGCTGAGCGACAGTGCCGCCGCCGGTTTTCTCACCCGCGCGGGCTTGGCCTCGGGTGCGGGGGCCGATGACGGGGCTACAGGGGCAGGAGCGGCTGCGGGGGTTGGGGCAGCTGCGGCAGGGGCCTTGGCGTCATTGCCGGCACGACCGGCAATCTCA
>JAGAAU010000048.1 GCA_017615135.1 Bacteroidales bacterium
ATACGAGATTTACACGCGTGACTGGAGTTCAGACGTGTGCTCTTCCGATCTGCATCTACAACCGTCCGTACCGCGATGGCGTGCTGGAAGACTATGTCTCCAAGCGCGGAATCGCAGGCCGATACGGGGATCCATCTCTCACCGTGAAGGCTATTGCATCAATGGCCTTTGCAGGGGATGAAAAAGCCCGCAACGTCTTTGCGGAAACCGGGGAAATTTTAGGCGAAAACATCAGTCCCATCCTGGAGAAATACCGCGTAGAGACGCTTCTGTTGGGCGGCCAGATCTCCCGCAGCTGGGAACTCTTCGCCCCTGCGCTGGAGAAGGCCCTTCCGGCCGGGATTTCCGTAATGCCGTTGGCCGACTTTGATAACGCAACCTTCAATGGTCTATCGATTCAATAAACACGATATTGCACGCGATGCGTGTCAATTGTTATGAGCAAAATCAGAATCGGAATAGCCGGCACGGGCAAGATTGTCCCGGAAAGCGCAGAGGCATTGCGGGAGTCCGGATATGAACTTGTTTCCATATGGGGGCCTCACCCGGAGAAAGCCGTGCCGCTTGCGGAACGTTTCGGCATTCCGCATCTGTGCTCCAGCTACGACGAACTGCTTGCCTCGGGAATCGATTTCGTATACATCGCCCTTGTCAATTCCGTCCATTTCGAATATGCCGGAAAAGCGCTCGCGTCGGGTGTCAATGTACTTCTGGAGAAGCCGTTCTGTTCCACGCTCCGTCAGGCAGAGGAATTGGCGGAAATTGCCCGCTCCCGGGGGCTGTATCTGTTTGAAACCATCTCCAATATTTATCTGCCGGCCTGGGCGATGTTGAAAGAGAGGCTTCCGGAAATTGGCGAGGTCAAAATGTTTCAGGCTGATTTTTCCCAATATTCATCCCGTTACGACGCCTACCTCTCCGGTGATGTCAGCGCAAGCTTCAATCCTTCCTGCGAAGGCGGCGCATTGCGCGACATCAACATTTATAATCTCCACCTCGCGGTGGACCTTTTCGGGCGGCCGGATGAAGTGATTTTCAGGGCGAATCTCGGATATAACGGCATCGATACATCGGGAACGGTGCTGCTACGATACCCGAATCTGATTGCCGTATGCACCGCAGCCAAGGATTCTGGCAATCCCTCCGGCATAACGGTTCAGGGCGACAAGGGGTATATCCGCATCGCCGGCATGCCGAATATACTTCCTTCACTTGAAGTCTGCATTCGTGGCCGGCAGGCTGAATTCTTCACCCCAAACATTTACGCTTCCAGGCTCCGCTCCCAATTTGAGACAATAAGGGACACGTATCTTTGCGGGGAATACGATGGCATGCTGGCACGGCTCTCCCACACTCTGCTTGTTATGGAAGCTCTTGAAAAATGCTTTCCGGCCTGTATTTAAAAGAACATTCCCATTTCCTAAAATAATTGGTAAATTGCGGCCATGAATATGTCAGCAAAAAAATATAAACTCGGAGTGGCGTTCAGTGGGGGAGGAGCAAAGGCGGGGGCCCATTGCGGGGCCTTGCAGGCGTTTTATGAGTATGGGCTAAAGCCGGATGTGCTTTCAGGTACCAGCGCAGGAGCCTTGGTGGCAACTCTGTATTCCGCCGGCTATTCACCTGTGCAGATGATTGAAATGTTCAGAGGCCTGAACTTTTTCAAGGATATCGTTATGCCTTCCGTTCCCAAGGGCGGCCTGTTCGATTCCCGCCCGCTCCTGGAAATTATTAAAAAGAATGTGCCTTACGCGCGCCTGGAGGACCTTCCTGTTCCTGCCTATGTAGTTGCGTCCGATATGGAACATGGCGTGCCGAAGGTCTTTTCCAGGGGGGAACTCGCTCCCAGGGTTGTGGCTTCCTGTTCCATCCCGGTCGTTTTCCGCCCGATATGCATCAACGGAATCCATTATGTAGATGGCGGGGCTTTCCAGAATCTGCCCGTATCTGCCATCAGGGACAAGTGCGAAACCGTTATAGCCCTTAATCTGCATCATCTGGAAGAAGACAAATACAACGATAATCTGCTCGCGGTTGCGTATCGTTCCTTCCTTATGGCTATGACCTCGAATATTGCGTCCGATGCCGCACAGGCCGACGTGTTCATTGAACTGGACACTTACGGCTGCGTTGAATCCGATATCTCTCGCATCGAGGAGCTGTTTTTCAGAGGATATGACAGCACCGTTAAAGCCCTTGATGAAAAGGGCTTTAAACGGGTACTGCCAAAGGAAAAAATCGTTTTCCCCAAGAAGGGGATACACTGGAAAAGAAGAAACGGCAACTAGTTGTTGTCTACTACGTTGCTGAATCCGTGGGTGAAGTGACCGTAGTCGTTGTTCATGTAAAGGTTGATGGTAGCTTTCTTGGCTCCGTTGTTGCCTTCACTGAACAGCCATGAACCCATGTAGAATATCTGATCCCACTCGTCGGCGGCAAAAGGCTGAACAAAGTAGTAGTCTTCGGCAGGGTTGTCTGTAACAGGCCTGGTGTTGGAATTGTTGTAGAAAGTGCAGGTGCCATAACGCTGCCATACGTCGATGTTCCCGCCAGACTTGCCTCCTTCCCAGTTGAACCAGATAGAGAAACGGTAGCGGGTGAGGCAGGGATCCCAGCTCTGAACGCCGTAACGGATTACGCGGTCTTCGGCCTTCCATGCTCCTGCATGGTCGTATGTAAGATTCTCGGAAATGTCACCTATTGTGTAAACTCCGTAATTGACGATGCCTACGCGGGCGAGCTGTGCTTCTCCGGAAGGAAGGTTAATGCGGATGCGGTAAGGGCTGTCGCTCACTGAGAGGGCCATTCCGGCTCCGTCGGGAGCGATAGGTGCAACCTCAGTTCCTTCGAAGTTGATGGCAAAGCGGGCTCCGCTTTCAGTTTCGAAGTAAACCGCGTCTGTTTCTGCGAGTTTTGCCCAAACTTCATAGTTGTAGGTTACGCCGGCGAGCGCCTGATTGTCTCCGGTGTAGTTCGGAGCCTGGCCGCCTTCGCGCGGGGCATAGTAGGAAGAGGAGATGTAGGTCACTTCCTGGCCGTCCTCGTTCTCGTCGGAGAGGCCTCTGATATAAACCTTTTCGCCCGGAGTGAAGACCACCTTCCATGCTTCTGCAGGGATAGCCGGTACTTCAATCAGCCTGACGTTATCGTTGCGGTCGAGATGAAGGGCCGTGGTGTTGTTTACGCTGGCGGTGTAACCGTTGCGGGAGAAGGTAATCTTGAATCCTCCGTCAAACGAGCCGGGGAAAACTACCAGATAATAGGTGCCGGCGCCATCGACGGCGGTTTCTACGAAGGTGTTTCCGGATAATATGTTAACAGAAGGTTCTCCTCCGTTATAGTCGATTTCGGCGGTACCGCTAAGGTAGGAGCCGTTCAGAGACTCGATTTTCATCCAGGTAACGTCGGGCTCGTTTACAACTACGCTCAGCAGAGCTCCCGCGTTCATGAACTTGAGAGTCTCATCGCCGGCAATATGGGCCACCGAGAGGTTGGCTTCAGGCCCGAAACTGCCGTCTGCAGCATTCTGGCTGGAGGGAAGTTCGGCTGTAATAATACCTGCAGGGCTGATGGTTGCACCGGCCTGATAGGGGAACAGTGCATAATACTCGGGAGATATTTGTCCCAGACCCTCAAAAGTGGCCACTGTCTGATCTTCAGAAACGGAAGTTGCGCTGAATTCAGAGTTTGTGCCGAATGCTTCGCCGGAGAAGACGTTGATGCGGTCCGATGTGCTCCAGATGATGGACGTTCCGTCCTGGTGGAGGGCAGACCTGGTGGCTACTGTTTCTGCGCGGAAACTGAGGGGAACCAGCTCGGAAGAGTTGTTAACCTGCTCTTTGTTGCAGGAGATGGCAGCTGCAAAGACTGCGAAAATTACAAAAATCCTTTTCATGACTGTCATCTTTTAAATTTCCCAATTCCAGGTTGAATCTACATAGGACTTGTCGTCTAAAGTAGTATAGGATTCTCCCGTACTGCCGGTAAGAAGAGCGCTGTCCATCTGCAATGACGGACATTCCATGGTTGGCGACTCGTAGGAAATCATGGTGTTCTTTTTCATTGGGTTTTAATAAGTTATTGTATTTGTTGATATTGCTAGATTGGTAAGGGCTCCGCCAATGAAGGGGGCGTAAATCTCAAGGGATGAATTCAGGAGCGCGCCTCCTGCGAGGGCTGCCATTTCATCGGGATTCATTGCGGAGCGCCAGAAGAACAGTTCGCGGAAACTTGCTCCGGATATGGAGAAGCTGTCTGCGACAATTCTCTCAGACGCGCTGGAGTTTTCTACGCCGTCTACATACACGCGCGTAATCCCTTTCGCATAATAATGGGTAACGGCCACCAGGTGCCAGTTTCCGTCGTTCACTCCCAGCTCCGATGCAGAGTAATTCCTGTCAAGGCCAGTCCCTCCGATATGGAGGATGTTGCCGCCGGCGGCCGTCTTTACATAGAATGCAACGGTAAAAGGATGCACCGTAGCTTCTGGAGTGAATCCTATGCTGCCGGAATTCAGGTCTATCAAGCCTGATGTGTTGCGAACTGGCATGGGTTTCTTTGCCTCCATAGCGTCGAATACGGAAGGAACTATGGTGTAGGACATTTCGGCATGGCCGGCATCATTGGGATGATAGGTGTCATCGCCGTTCTGATAGCCGGACGGCCAGTGGCCGGCCTCGTCGTCCACTGCGCCAAGAACGTTTACGGAAGGCACGTTCCACTGGTGTATTTCCAGGTTGATAGCCTTTACCTTCGCATAGTCTGAGGCGTTGAAATCGCCCCTGCCGTAGTTGCCTGTTACAACCACCTTGCGTCCTTCGTTGCGCGCACGCGATATCAGGCTCTGCATATTGGTCTTCCACTGCTTGTACACAGCGTTCTGATCTGCAGCGCCGTGTATTCCCTCGTTCCCGAGTGAGAGCGCATATACCACGTATTTGCCTCCGTCCATAATGAGGTCGTCGTAACGCTCTGTGAGCGACACGGTATTGTTCCCGGGCACGGAACGGTTGGAGAGCGTCCAGCCGGACGTGAGGGCATTTGTACCGAAGAGATACATATAGCCCTTATTGTCTGTAGCTCCGGTTCCGGTGGGAACGGAAGACCCCATAACCGTGATGCGGCGGCTGCCGTTGTGTGCCGGCCTGATGTCAAAAGTGAAATTGCGGAGGTCTACCCTGATATCGTAGGTGCCTGGGTTGATCTGCATTTCATCCGTGCTGCCGTGTGTGCGGTTTTCGATGGCCATCCGGCTCCCGTTAAGCCGACGGAATTCAAAGGAACCGTTTCCGGACTTCACGAAGGTGAAACGAGCGCGGCCCCACCGGCTGTACGGGTAGGTGGGAGTCATGGCGTCTGCGTTGCCTTCGGAAGAACCTGCAAATGTGAGGTTGCTGCCGGAGAAAACTCCGTGGCCTGCATAGGAAAGTGTGGCTCCGCTGGAAGAGCTGAATCCGTTTACCGCATTGCCCTCGGCCAAAAGGCTGGGCAGAGCGGTGAAGGTATAGCTTTCAGTGGCAGGATTGGCTTCGAAGTAGGCCACTCCGTCTACTGTGGCAGTAGTGGACAGGTTGTATTTGCGGCCCAGTGCGTCTGTTGCAACCATATTCACGGTGGTTCCGTTCGCGAAGGTGGAAACGCCTTCAAAAACATCGCCGTTGGCACTGAGGTGCATCTGGAATGTCTCTTCCGCTGATGTGACCGTCAGAGTCCTGTAATCGGGTGTGCCCGGTTTGCTCTCTATGCCGTTATGGAGATTGAAGTTGTAACCGTCTGCGTTCAGCTGAAGAACAGGGGCGAATACGTACTGGTTCTCAGTAGTATAGATATTCAGAGTGGCGTCGTCTGCAACGGAGAAGAGACCGTCCCAGAAACCCTTGGTGGGTTGTGGGGTAGACTCGTCTCTAAACCCATAATACTGCCAGGTGGATGCGGTGTTGAAGTACAGCTGGAAGTTGTACTGCCACTGGCGGTTGGCTCCCCACTCAGGTTTAGGTTTCCAGTATAGATCCAGGCCCCGGCCTGTCCATGTGCCGTTCCCGCTGTATTCCAGATACTGGTTTTGATATGTGGGCTGGCGGAGCTGTGCGGATTCTACCCGGAAGAACTTGACTGCCCTTGTGGAGGAGTTGAACCGGACGCGATAAACTCCGTCTGTGGTCACTCCGCCGTAGGAAATGTTCTCGGGAGTTGCAATCTTTGCCAGTTCCGTACCTGCTGCGTTGAAAGCGAATTTCGCCCCGGCCTGAGTTTCGAAATAGAACGGTTTGCCGGATAGCAGTTTGGTGAAAATTTCGTAGTCGTAGCCATCTGGCCCTGCCAGTGCATCCTCGTCGCCATAGCTGCTGTCGGAGGAGAAAGAGGCGCTGTAACGCACCCGCTGTCCGGTTTCGGCAGCTCCGGCTCCCTGTATGGTCAGCACTTCGTCGGCCTCAAGATCCGGCAGATTGTCGCCATCTACGATAGAGGTAATCTCGTGGGTGTAGTGGGCACCGTTCATCCGGAGTATAAGGTCCCCGAAGTAACGGCCGGTATCGCCGGTGTAGTAGGCATCAGGAAATTTGAAAGACGGCTCCCAGGTATCCATCTTGGCGGGCTGTACATAGAAATATGTGTCAGGTGCCGGATTAAGGCCGCTGGCACTGGGTCGCTTGTCTGTATCGTACATGCGGCCGTAAACCTGCGTCTGCCCGTCGATGGTGAAGTGGAATTTATAGCGGTCGTCGCTGCCGGTTAACCGGAGTCCGCGGCAGGCCCAGATTCCGTTGCCCTCGTAGGAAAGTGTCCCGAGGGTGCTTCCGCAGCGGTTGCATTCTACTGCCGTAATCTTCTGGAAATATGCCTTCCCGTATGGCAGGTTCAGTCTGATGCGATAGGTGCCGTCTGAATCTATTTCAGCCGCAGGAGCTTCTGCTGCCGATGATATGGGCATCACCCTTCCGGAGAATACTCCGTAGAGCTGCCCGCCGTCCTGGAAATACAGCTTCTCGCCGGCCTTGAGGTGGGTGAAGGCTTCGTAGTTGTATTCGTCTGAGGCAAATGCCTCGATCTGGGTTCCGCGGTTGCGGGAAACATTCATGTCTGCATACTGGTTGGCAGCATACGACATAAGTTGACCGTCTTCAGCGCTTTCGCCCCGCAGTGTCGGAGTGCCGGGCGTTTTCCAGTTGGACAAAGAGGGGATGGCTCCCAGATACACATTCCCATTACGCTGGAGAGACAGGCGGGTGCGGCTGACGGTTGAAGCATAACGCCCGTTCTTGTAGAGGGTTATACGAAAACCCTGGTTGTATTCGCCGGGGAAGACGGCAAAATAATATGTAGTGTTTGCGCTAAGCTCTCCAGAAAGGCACACCCAGCTGTGGGCTGCCGTAGTAGGCTCGGCTGCCGGGATGTCCCCGCTGAAAGTGATTGAGGTCTCTCCCGACAGTTTTTCGTCTCCAAGACTTTCAAGCCTTACACCTGTGACTCCGCTGTCTGCAATTTTGAAGGACAGGATGCCTGTAACATTCCGGAAGTAGAATTCGTCGGATGAAGCGTCGGACACGGCGGCCGACAGGTTGGCCTGTGCACCGAAGCTCCCGGTCCTGACACCCTGTTGCATGGGGAGGACTGCCGTTATTACTCCATCTGAGATGGTAGCTCCCTGTGCAGGGGATACTGCGTAATGGTCTACAGCCGGAAGTCCGAGGCCTGTGAAATTGGCTTGCTTGTTATCGTTCCCCAGGCTGGATACGGTAAATTCGCTCCCGGCGGCATTGGGGCCACTGAAGACTGTAATTTTGTCCCAGCTCTGCCAGCGTATGCTCAGGTCGTCGCCCAGGGTGGTCCTGGCATCCGGAGCGTCGGAAGTGGCGGAAAAAGACATCGAAACCGGAGTCCCGCTTTCCGCGGGCCCCGGTTCGATGTTTTCCATTTCCTCCTTTCCTGCGCAGCTGATGCAAAGGGAAAGGGCAATGATTAAAAGTATATTATTCCGGAATATTATCTTCATAAGCCACATTGGAGAACCGATGTGTATAATTGCCGAACTTGTCGTTCATATACACAGTAATGGTTGCATAATACTGGCGAGATCCCGAAGTATCGATTGTCCATGAAGGATAGAAGAAGACGTGACTCCAGTTGTCTCCGGTAGCAGGCTGAAGATCCCAGTAGGAGTAGTCGCTTTCGGAGGCGGGGCTTCCGGACTTCACTGATGTGGTCCCATAGACCTGCCAGCAGTTGATCTCATTGTCGGCATTGTCCCGGTTGAACCATATCTTGATGACGTATTCCGTAAACAGTGAACGACTAAATTGACCAGGGTGGCCTTTGATCGCGGCGGTGTTTTTCGCCCAGGTTCCCTTGCCAGTGTAGTTTAGGACGTGCACGCCATCAGTGAAGCCGCCGTCATAATTCAGCTCGGTGCGGACCTGGTCGATTCTCCTGATATTCGCTGCACCCGTGGAGAAATTGGCCCTGATGCGCCAGGCTCCTCCGGTAGATATGGAATAGGTGGCATCTGAAGGACCGCTGATTTCCTCTACGCCGGCTCCTGTTGAAGTGGGAGCATAGTACTTGCCATTGGTGGCATTGTAGAAGTAGAACCTTTCACCGGAGTTGAGTCTGGTGAACATCTCGAAGTATTCACTGATGGCTGTGGGAACAAGACTTGCATTGTCGCCATAATTGTCCATGGAGGTATTGTAATGGTCCGATGCGATGAAGCACATCTGCTGACCGGCTTCGTTGGAGCCGCAGATAAAGATGACGGCAGGGTTCTGAGTGTCGGTTACATTGGTGACGGAGTGGGTGTAGTGCCCCGCTGCATTGTTCAGGGACAGGGTCATCGTGCAGTAGTAGCGGCCCTCTACATCTTGGCAGACGCTCGGATACTGGAAGCATGGAGACCAGTGGTCAGCATCGCTGTCAATGGTGGGTTGTAAGTGGAAATAGGTGGCTTCAGTTTGGCCATAGACGGGATTCCCGTTGTTGCTTACCATTCTTCCATAGTACTGTTTGCTGCTGTCTTTGAACTTCACCAGGAAACGGTAACGGTTCATGTAGCTGCTGGTACGGATATGGAAATTATCACTGCTCCAGACACCATTCCCCTGATATGTCATCAGGCGTGAATCCAAACCGTAGATGTCATACTTGACCTCGGTAATTTGTTTCACCTCGGCTGCGCCTTCAGGAAGAACCATTCGGATGCGATAAAGACCGTCTTCGGGAGCGCCGTAGGCGGCATCTGCTGTCCTTGCCAGGAATTCGACTGCCGTGCCTTCGGCATTCAAGGTGAATTTCTCTCCACCGTTGGCACGGAAATAGAACTTCTGATCCTGGGTGAGGCGGGTGAAGATTTCATAGTTGTATTCGTAGCCATCAACGTCGCTGTATGTGATATCAGAATTCCAATAGTCGTTGC
>JAGAAU010000049.1 GCA_017615135.1 Bacteroidales bacterium
ATCTGCCATTTATCTTCGCAACCTACCCCCCGGCATCGGGCGGGCAGCCCTCATCTGCCGGTATATTTGGTCTTGCAGGTTCCGGTACCGTACCCCGCAGGCGTCGCCGTCTGGCGGTCGTGGGCTCTTGCCCCGCGTTTTCACCCTTACCCTTGCGGGCGGTAGTTTTCTGTTACGGTATGCACAAGGTTACCCCTGTCTGCGCTTTCCACAGCGGAATGCCCTGCCCTGTCCGGACTTTCCTCAGCCTTGCGGCCGCGGCAGATCGTCCCGCCTCAGTCAGCGGCAAAGGTAGGAATTTTTTGCGACCTGAAGAATATTTTGTCTGAAGAGACGGTTGCCAGGGTAATGCCGAATACGCTCAGCCGGACAATACCTTTTGCCCTGCAGCCGGTTTTGAATAGCACCTTGGTAGAGGGCAGGTCCGGGGCCTCGTAGCTAAGGGACAGTATCCGCTGTTTTTTGCAACGGAATTCCGCAGTCACTTTAAGAAAACGTAATTTCCGGAATTCAAATCTCCATTCAGAGTTGTATTTGTTGTCGTTGCGGGAGGCGGAAATGCGGCACAAAGGGTCGTTTGCCCTGAAGTGCAGGGCTTTCCCCGGCAGGCCTTTAATGTGTGCCCCGGCATTTGTTACGGACAGTTGGAACCCAGGATTGTCAATGAATTGGATACCGCTTCCGTGCAGGCTTGCTCCATCGTCTGTGCAGGACCAGCCGTTGCAGGTATCGGGGCTGACCTTGTAGCATTTGCCGTTCCATAGCACGTCGCCCTTGAACTTGTTGCCGGTCATTACCAGACTCCAGCAGAATTCACCGTATCCGCACATCCATTCGGGATGATGTTCGGATTCTTCCTGGGTAATGTTGATAACTCCGCGGGTGGCGTCGTCGGAAAGGAAACAGTTGCCGGCATAGATGCCGAAAGGGGAGTCTGGAGAAAGGCCGAAGTGCTTCCAGGCAAAGAATTTGTTAAGCTGGACTCCCGGACGGTTCCAGATTCCAGCCTTCACCATAAGATACGAAGGAAGGGCCTTGCGCTTGCGCATATCTGGCCGCTGGGCAAGAATTGCCTTTTCCCCTCCGAGGGCGGGATTGCAGAGAAAGAACTCTACGAAGAAATTGCCTTCAAGCCCATCTTCTTCACAATAGCCGGTGAAACTGTACCACCAGCGCCTATATGATTTCTCCGCACAAGTCATATTCCTCCGCGGCTATGATTTTAATGTTTATGAATTTACCGATAAGCTGTTCGGGGGCAGGGGAGAGCCCGGCTGACGGCCGGACCAGAATCTCACCGTCTACCTCCGGGCTTTCCCACTGGCTGCGGCATACCAGAATGCCGTCTGTGTATGAATCTACCAGAACCCGTTCCGTGCTGCCAATCCTTGAGCGGTTGAATGCCAGAGAGATGCCGCGCTGCTCTTCCATAAGTCGGGCGAGCCGGTCCTGCTTGACTTCCGCCGGTACCGAGTCCTGCAGTTTTTCCGCTCCCCAGGTGCCTTCTTCCTCGCTGTAACTGAATGCTCCGAGCCTTTCGAAGCGGGCTTCGTGCAGAAATTCAAGCAGTTGCTGAAAATCTTCCTCTTCCTCGCCGGGGTGTCCGACCATCATGGTGGTGCGCAGGACTATCCCGGGAACCTCCTTTCTTAGTCTGGCGATGAGTTCGTGGCACTCGCGGCTGCCGGTTTTGCGGCGCATTGCTTTCAGAACCCTGTCTGATATGTGCTGCAGGGGGATGTCGAGGTATTTGCAGACTTTGGGATTGGTGGCAAACTCCTCTGTCAGTCCCTCCGGAAAATCTGCGGGATAGGCATAGTGGAGCCTTATCCACTCTATGCCGTCTACGCCGGAAAGGGCCCTGATTAGTTCGGGCAGCGCGCGTTTGCCGTAAATATCCAGCCCGTACCAGGTACTGTCCTGGGCAATCAGCAGCAGTTCCTTCACTCCCTGCGCTGCAAGCTCCCGGGCCTCCTGCACCAGAGTTTCTACCGGTACTGAACGGTGGGCTCCGCGGATAAGGGGAATGGCGCAGTAGGAGCAGCGGCGGTCGCAGCCCTCGGAGATTTTCATATATGCATAGGACCGTCCTGGGCGGCTCAAGCGGGCAACGCTGTTGTCGGCGTCGGCATCTATTCCGAGGTACTTAAGCACCGGATTCAGGGTTCTGGCCCCGAACCAGGCGTCCACCTCCGGAATCAGACCTGGAAGCTCCGATGCATAACGCTGCGAAAGACAGCCCATTACGGCAATCTTTCCGCACTTGCCCCCGTTCTTTGCAGCAACAGCCTCGAGTATGCAGTTTACAGACTCCTCCTTGGCGTCTCCGATGAATCCGCAGGTGTTTATCAGCAGGATATCGGCATAGGTGTCACTGTCTTCTTCCGGCAGGATGCTGTAGCTGCCGGAGGGGATGCATGCCAGAAGGTGCTCCGTGTCAACGTCGTTCTTGGAGCACCCCAGGGTTATGGTTCTGAGGGTGGGAATCCTCATCAGGCGTCTTCGCGCTCTTCGTGGTCTTCAAAATCGAGGCTGGCGAACTCTGCCAGTTCATTGTACCAGTCTACCACCTTCTTCATGTGGGAGAGGTAGAAGCGGTCTGCGTCGTAATCGGGCACAGCAGCTTCGAACAGTCCGCGTATGTCTTTGTCGGCGGCTTTGGAAGTGGGAGCCTTCTCAGTGCCGAGTTTAGCCTGCAGGGCGCGGAACACTTCCTTCAGTTTCATTTCTCCCTCCGAGGTGTAGATGGAAATGTCTTCCAGGGTGGTCATGCGGGAGTGGGCGTCCAGGACGCTGCGTTTTTTGTCGGAGAGCCTCTCCGCCACGGCGCCGTTGCGTGCCTGGGCTATGTAGAGCCAGAGTCCGTGCTGTCCGGACACTGTCAGGATTTTTGCGAGATCGGTTTTCATAATATTGTCTTTAAAAATTCTTCTGTCTTTGCCCGGAGGGTTCCCAGGTCGGAATCGTTTTCTATAATATAGTCTGCTTTGATGTCTTCCGGATGCTGGAGTGCCGCCCTGTCTTCAATGCCGGCACGGCGCGAAAGTCTGGTCTTCAAGGGGGCGCTTACAAGCAGGATGCTGTCGTAGAGGGGCCTCAGCAGAGGTTTTTCTGCGGCGATTGCAGATTCCATGAATGCCAGCGTACAGTTTGCAGGAAGGGAGTTTCTCCAACTGATGAAATCCTGTGAGACTGCGGGATGAACCACCGCCTCTACAGCCGCCACTTTTGGGGCATCCGAAAAAATTTCCTTCAGTCTTTCGAAGGGAAGTCCTGCCGCTTCTTCCACCTTCCGCTTCAGGTCCGGGTAGGAGGCGTAAAGTGCTTTGGCGCGGGAGTCGCAGTCATAAACCGGATAGCCGAGAGCCTTCAGATGGCTGCATACTTCGCTCTTTCCGCTTGCAATACCTCCCGTTACCAGCACTGTCTTCATTTCTTCTCCTGCCTGGTTTCTATGCATTCGCAGATGGGCGGATCAATCCTGTATTCGGTAACGCTCCTGGGGAGCGAGTCGCACCTGATTACGCACATGCCCCCGTGGGAAGAGAGGAAATCCTCGTAATCCACATACAGATAAGCGCTTTCCAGGGGAGAGGAACTCATGGGGAAGGTGCATTTCAGGTTCAGGCTGGCCGAAGACGGATAAATCTCCAGGGAACTGTCTTCAGGGACGTTTCTGGTGTGCACCGGAAGGGTTGCGTCGAGTTCCACGAAGCGGGTGACTTCTATCTTGTAATGCACGCTCTCCTCAGACAACCTTATGCCGGGAATCTGCTCCAGGCGCACCTTGCCGTCTATCGGCTTGCGCAGGTTGGTGTGAAATACCGGTCTGGTGTAAACCGCATCTGTTTCATCCACACGCTGAGGCTCGCCGAAAACAATGACAGAATCCGGCTCCACGACGAATTCCTTCAGCATGTACTGCGGTTGGAAAGCCAGGTCCCTAACGGGTTTAACCGGCACTTTTTTGCTGTATTCCTCCTGGAAACTGAAGTTATACTCCCGTTCGCTGAAATTCTGTACCTGAGCGGAATTCCCGAATATGCCGGAGCCGTATTTCAGGAGGTCCTGGGCGCTGATGCAGAAGACTCCGCCGCCTTTGGCGATAAGGTCTTCCGAGCGCACGAATACCGAGACCGGACGCCTGCGCGAGAGCCAGATGAGTTTGTATCCGGAATCATGCACCCTGGCGCTGATGTCCACCGCGTTGGATGAACGTGCTGCCCTTCCTTCAAGATTGCTTTCAATCACGAGGGGAACGCTCACAGTCTCTACATAAGTGAGCGAGAGTTTATGGGTAAGCCAGATACCTGCAGAGAGTAACAGACAGAGCAGGAATGGCAGCCAGGATGATGTGGGGAGGTATCTCACTTGGTCTGGGCGGTATCGGAATAATCCCTTACGATGGAGTTCTTGTCTACCCTGAGTTTAACTTCGCCGTCTACCTTGATGAGCACGCTGCGGTCTTCAATCTCGGCGATAGTGCCGAAAATGCC
>JAGAAU010000050.1 GCA_017615135.1 Bacteroidales bacterium
GATGCCGAGGGTGGCACGGGCCTTCAGGTATAGTGCGACGGCCTGAAAACTGACAAGAATTAATAAGAAATATCAATTTAAAAGTATAAAACTATGGTAAATGTAATTTTAGGCTATCTTGGGCTGGGACTGATGCTCGGACTCGCAGGAATAGGGTCTTCGGTTGGAACAACCATCGCAGGCAATGCAGCTGAAGGGGCACTGAAAAAGAACCCCGAAAAATCTGCGTCCTATATGATACTTTCGGCTATGCCGGCAACCCAGGGCCTCTACGGCTTTGTGGCCTTCCTTATGTGGATGGGAAGAGACTTCGCGCAGGACGGCGCCCTGCTCTTCGGAGTGGGAGTCAGCGTTGGCCTGGTGTGCCTGTTCTCGGCAATACGCCAGGGTCAGGTTTGTGCAAACGGTATTATCGGCATTTCACAGGGACACGACGTGCAGACCAATACGATGATTTACGCTGCACTTCCTGAGTTCTACGCAATCCTCGCACTGGTAGCTGCCCTCATGATATAGAGGAAGCACCGCACGGTATTATCCATCAGCATCGCTATGGTCATGGGGCCTACGCCTCCGGGGACGGGGGTTATATAGGCCACCTTGTCCTTCAACGCTTCAAAGTCCGCGTCTCCCGCAAGGGTGCCGTCGGACTTTCTGTTTATACCCACGTCTATGACGGTTGCGCCCTCTTTTACCATATCGGCGCCAAGCAGATTCTCCCTGCCGACAGCGGCAATTATCACGTCAGCCTGCCTGCACAGGGCGGCCAGGTTGCTGGTGCGTGAATGAGCCATTATCACGGTGGCGTTGCGGTCCTGAAGCAGTTTAGACACCGGCCGTCCCACGATATTGCTGCGGCCGATTACAAGAGCCAACTTGCCCTCCAGATCAATCTGCGCGCTGTCCAACAGGGCCATTATACCCCGGGGAGTGCAGGGAACAACCGCATCAGAATCTCCAAGCCACAGTTTACCGGCATTAACTGGGTTCAGGCCGTCAACATCCTTGCAGGGGGCGATGGCAGCGGCAATCCTACCCTCGTCTATGGATTTGGGCAAGGGCAACTGCACAAGGATTCCGTCTACCGTACTGTCTTCGTTCAGCGAGGCTATCAGCTTCAGCAGCGCCTCCTCAGAAGTATCGGCCGGGAGGTTTATCTGCCTCGAATCCATTCCCACGTACTGAGCAGCGCGGATTTTATTGCGAACATATACCTGGCTGGCGGGATTCTCCCCTACCATTATCACGCAGAGCGAAGGTTTTCTGCCGAATTCCGCCTCAAGCGCTGGAATCCTTGCCTTCAGTGAATCTTTGATGCTCATACTGAGCGCTTTGCCATCTATCAACATCAGTGTTCGGAATTTTTGGAGGTGATACTTTCCAAGCCCTCAAACAGGCGGTCCAATCCTTCAGAAAGGAGCCGGCGCGAGGTGGCGATATTTATGCGGATAAACCCGGGCACTCCATACATTGTTCCGGAATTCACCCAGACTCTGTTCTGACGCAGCAGCAATTCTTCAAGCCGGTCGGAGTCTATTCCAGCGGCACTGCAATCTACCCAGACGAGGTAAGTTCCCTCCATCTGGAAAACCGGGAATTGCGGGGCACTGGCGCGGAAACGCTCGCACAGGAAACGGTAATTTCCATCGATATAGCCGTTCATTGCATCGAGCCACCGGGCACCTTCCCGGCTGTAGGCAGCCTCTCCGGCAACAGGCGCGAAGGGGTTCACGTCGCAGACTTCGTTTATATTGATTGCCCGGTCTGTAAGGCGGCGCCACTCTTCATTCGGGGTAATTATCGCCGCCATCTGCAGCCCGGCGATATTGAACGATTTGCTTGGAGAACAGAGGCTTATGCAATTGCCGGAATCTACGGTACCGAAGGGGGTATAGTTGTATCCGGGGCGAACAATCTCGCAATGGATTTCGTCGCTAACCACTACTACTCCGTGTTTACGGGCAAGGTCGGCCACACGCTCCAGTTCCCCTCTCGTCCATACTCTTCCTGCGGGATTATGAGGGTTGCAGAAGAGTAGCAGCTTTGCATCCTTGTCTGCAAGTTTGGCCTCAAGATCCTGGAAATCAATTTCGTAGCGGGGACCATCGCAGACCTTCAGCGGGCTTTCACTCACTTTGCAGCCGTTATTGCGTATGGAAGAGAAAAAGCAGTTGTACACCGGGGTGAGCACCACTACCTTTTCTTCCGGCCGGCACAGGGCTTTAATTACCGCCGATATGGCCGGAACCACACCGGTTGTGTAAATAATGTCTTCCTTCTGGAAATTCCATCCGTGGCGCGATGCGAACCAGTTACACACAGCTGCATACCACGATTCCGGAACTGCCGTGTAGCCGAAGACTCCGTGGTCCATGCGCTTCTGCATGGCTTTCCTGATGCACGGGGCCGCCTGGAAGTCCATATCGGCCACCCAGAGCGGGATAATATCTTCACCTGACACACCAAACGGAGGCTGTGCATCCCACTTCACGCAGCCTGTCCCCTTGCGAGGAACTATCTGGTCGAAGTTGAAATCCTTAGTCTCCATTCTGCTGAATTATGCAGTTTCCGGGGGCCTTGATGTTGCCGTCCAGGATGATTTCTCCTATGGAACCAGCCTCAATCCTGCCGCTGCGTGGGTTCTTCACTGAAGTAACAGAACCGAGAATACGCGCATCTACGTCCGAATATTCAAATGCAAGGTCGGCATCGGGTGCCAGAGTACAGTCTTCCAGCATTAGCCCGCTTGCGTAACAGAGTGGCTGGGTTCCGCTGATTCGGCAGCGCACCAGTCTCAAGTTTCTGGAATACCAGCCAAGGTACTCTCCGTTTATCTCGGAATCGTACACAGTGATATTTTCAGTTTCCCAGAACGCGTCTTTTGTATTCAGGACTGAATTGCGAATTTCTACGTTGCGGCTCCACTGGAAGGAATAATTACCATCCAACCTGAAGTTGTTTACTTTAACTCCGTCGCAGTGCATGAAGATATAGTCTCCTTTCTGCGCCTGCACGTCGTCCACTTCTACGTTGCGGCAGCTCCAGAGGGTTTCTGCTGCATTGGTAAAGCGCAGCC
>JAGAAU010000051.1 GCA_017615135.1 Bacteroidales bacterium
CAGAATAGCGTGGCCCAGGTATCGGACGCAAACTCGAAGTAATCCATACAGGAAAATGCCGTCTTGTCCAGAATCAGGGTACCGTTCCCCTCATGCAGATGCAGCAGCGGATAAGGCACCTGGCCCACTATCACGCCGGTGTTGATGCGAATCTTGGACATACCTACCGGCGGGATGCGGAATTTCCAGTCCAGCGTGAGCTCCGGGCGGAAGAATCCTATATCGCCCCGGCGGATGCCGGGAATTGAACCGGCCAGCTGGAGGGTAACCACGGGATATTTGGAGTGCAGGTATGTTTTAATGAAGTGCCCCCGGTTCACGGTCTCGTCTTTGGAGAAACGCAGCGCCAGATATGCCTCGTTGGTAGCGATTGAACGCAGGTTCTTGCCGGTTTCATTGGAAATCATCGGCACAAAACTGTTTCCGTAATAACGCTTAAGGTCTATCCCGGCCTGCAGGTTGAAGGAAACGGAAAACTCGTGGTCGTACTTTGCGGAGAAGAACGAGCGGGGGCAGAGCTTCTTGGCCCATCCGCCGCCCATAATGGACGAAAACAGGTTCTGGTCTGTATAGTTACTGGATCCGCGTCCAAGCTGGAAGGTATCGTAATTGGCCTCCAGGGTTAGTTTCCGGGTGGGCTCCTTGCCTATCATCCATTCGTAGGCAACTCCGCCCTTGACCTCCTTGTCGTTGATTCCGTACCCCAGCCAACCGGTAATTCGGTGCTGCTTGCTGAAATCCTTCGATGTGCGCACTCCCATTTGCAGATGCACTCCCTCCAGCGGATTGAAACTTATCACCCGGTAATATGGCCCGAGCCCCACCGGACCGATATCCCAGTAACCATCGACCAGCATGGCAACAATGGAATACAGATCTTTGAAGAGCTGCACATCCTTAACCCTGTCCACCATGGCGTAGATGTTCTTCTCCTTTTTAGTGAGCTCGTACGGACGCACAGAATCCCAGTACTCTTCCTCCTTGAAATTGGCCTCCTTTGTTACCTTCACCGGGCCGTTCAGGACGTTGTAATCCACTTCAGAGACAAAATCCGGATTGGAGTAATGCAGCTGCCTGACACCGATGAAAGACATCAGTTTGGAAGAATCTCCCGCAGCAATCGAGAAATCTGCATAGAGTTTGTCATCCTTGTAAAACCAGGTGGAATCGTCGAGCCTGGTATACTCCGCATCTATTACTATGTCTCTGATCCAGTTCACGTTACCCCCGCGTTTCATCTTGGCATGGATGGAGCGCAGCGCGAAGTCTTCCGCATCTATCTGCATCTCTCCGTCGAATGCCGGAGAAGAAATGCCGGCCTTGGGGTGATATCGGATGAGGTAGGTCTTGCGCGAATCGACATTCAGCGAATCCACAATGAAGTAATTGTAGAACAGAAGCCCGGCAGACTGGATAGGAGAAGGGAACTCTACGTCGAAGGAGTTGATGAACGGATTGTAGAAATTGATTTTCAGGTGCATGCTGCCGGTAAACTGGCTAAGCATGTTGGCATCTGGATTGATTCCTGAAATGCGGTTCGCGGTAATGGTCTCCCCGTCTTTGTTGGGATTGGAGGTATGCACCCTGTGCGCCATCGTCTCGGAAATCATAACCGGCAGGTAAGGAACCCCGGAGACAGACGAAGTGTCCATATAGTCGAAGACGAACCCCAGCTGCTTGCGGAACTGCTTGCCCTTGAGCCGCTCCTTCGCGTGGGCAAGGTCCAGTTCGATTTTATTGTAAACGTCGCAGCTGTAATGGGGCCGCAGTTCGGGATTGTTGCGGTCCCGGTGCGCATCGATATTTGCCAGCAGCCGCTTGATCCTGCGGTTGTCGGCCTTGACTATTACGCCCCGCAGCTGATTCTCGCTCTCCGCGAGCTTGAAATCCACCTGATTGAAGTGACCCGGATTGATTGAGACTTCCTGACTTTCAAAACCTAAAAGCTGACAACAGAGAATTTTACAACTTAAATCCCGGGTCTCCAGGTTAAACTTACCCTCGTTGTCGGAAGTAATGCCTATAGTGGTTCCCTTGAAGAACACCGCCGCAAAGGGAATGGGCTCGCCGGTATTGGCATCTTTCACAAAACCGCGCACTTTGGTGGTCTGGGCCCCAAGCGGAAGCACAGACAGACAAAGCGCCAGTATGAGGGCCAGTTTCCTCATTTTGCGAACATTCCGAAAATTGCGGCACCGCTGCCGGACATTGCCGAATACAGGGCTCCCCTGTCGTAAAAATCCTTCTTTATCTCAGCAAGAAGGGGATATTTCCTGAAGGCCGGAAGCTCGAAGTCGTTGAAAACGCAGCCCTTCCATTCCGGGACAGGATGCCTGAGCGCTTCTTCCAGAGGAGGATCGGCACGATGCGGCTGCAAAGCTGAATAAGCCTCGGCAGTGCCGATATGCACGCCTTCCGGCATAACGACCTCGAAACGGAACCCAGACAGATCCAGAGCAAATTCTTTAAACTCGTCCCCGATCCCAGTGGCAAACAGCGGCCGATTGTAGATAAAGAAGGGACAGTCTGCACCCAGAGTCCGAGCCCTGGAAGCAAGCTGAGCGTCCGTAAGACCGAGGGAAAAGAGCGAGTTGCACAGTTTAAGGACAGCGGCAGCATCGGAAGAACCGCCCCCGAGACCGGCCCCGTATGGTATGCCTTTACGCATGTTCAGCCTTACAGGAGGCAGGTCAAATTCATCCTTCAATATTAAATAGGCCCTCACCGCAAGGTCTTTCTCTATCGGCCAGTCGCAGTCTCCGAGGTCTGCACTGAAAGAGGGAGCCTCCACTATCTCAAGTTCGTCTGAATATGCATCGCAGGGCACGAACAGAGTCTCTATGTCGTGATAACCGTCCGGTCGCCTGAGCACCACATTCAGTCCGAGGTTCAGCTTATGGTGAGGGAAGACTTTCATAGCGCCTCAGACAATTCTGCGGCCAGGTCTTCAGGCAGCCTTTGTAAAACAGGAGATATAAAAGAAATAAGCTGCAGGCGGCGGGCTTCCGCTTCAGGCACTCCGCGTGAACGCAGGTAGAACTGCTCGTCGGGATTCAGGTAGCCGGTAGTGGCTCCGTGCGAACACTCCACGTCGTCTGCATAAATCTCCAGCTGGGGCTGGGATTGCACGCTGGCGTCCGGGCTGAGGAGCAGGGCATGGCTCTCCTGGAGAGCCTTGGTTTTCTGCGCACCGGCGGCAACCTTTACCAGACCGCTGAAAGACACCTTCGCAGCATCATCGGCAAGGCTCTTGAAAAGCTGTCTGGAAGTGCAGCCGCCGCTGTTATGCTCCAGGTTCAGCTCCAACGACACCCTGTCCTTTCCTTCACAGAGGCAGAGTCCGGCAATGTCCGCTTCCGCCCCGGGACCGTTCAGCTCTACCCGCACCGAACGTTCGCAGGAAACACCCGGCATCACCACAAGGGTAAGCTTCAACTTCTCCCCTGCTTCAAGGACAATCCTTGAAGGAAGGCCGTCTGCGGCACCATTCCGTATTACGAAAACCTTATCCATTGAATTTTTCGTAACCGTACTCTTCTATTTCTTCCACCAGCGAGCGGTCTCCGGTGCGGATAATGCGGCCATCCTTGAGGATATGCACAACATCGGGTACTATATAGTCCAGTAAACGCTTGTAGTGGGTAATCACTATTGCAGATTTCTCAGGAGAGCGAAGGGAATTCACCCCTTCCGCCACTATCTTGAGCGCATCCACATCCAGGCCGCTGTCTGTCTCGTCCAGAATGGATAGTACAGGGTTCAGCATGGCCATCTGGAATATCTCGTTGCGTTTTTTCTCCCCTCCGGAAAAGCCTTCGTTTACGCTGCGGGAGGCAAATTCCGGCTTCATCCCCACAAACGCCATCTTCTCCCGCAGGAGTTTCAGGAATTCCGCAGGTTTGAGTTCCGGGAGGCCGGCGGCTTTCCGGTGTGCGTTCACTGCCGCCTTCATGAATGCAGTGATGGACACTCCGGGAATTTCAACCGGATACTGGAAAGACAGGAATATTCCGGCCCAGGAACGCTCCTCCGGGGTCATTTTCAGAAGGTCTGCGCCGCACCAAAGCACGGAGCCGGCCGTAACCTCGTATCCGGGCTTCCCCGCCAGAACTGCGCTGAGGGTGGATTTCCCGGCACCGTTGGGCCCCATCACAGCGTGTACCTCACCTCTGCGTATCTGAAGGTCTATCCCCTTGAGGATTTCCTTTCCGGCCACAGAAGCGTGCAGGCCTTTTATTTCCAAAAGCATATCACTCATCTTTCTTGTATTTTTTATTCCAGGATACCAGCGACCACACCCCGTTTGCAAGGTAAAGGCCGCAGACTATCGGCATAAATATATTGCCCACGCTCAGATGCAGGGCTATCTGGGCTATGTTCACAATGAGCCAGGCTATCCAGCAATCCCACTTCTTGAGGGCGGAAAGCAACTGGGCGGCAAGAATCAGCACCGTCACCAGGGAATCCAGATAAGGGTGAGGATCGGCGGGGAACAGACTGTCCAGAACCTTACCCCAGAGGAAGGCCACCAGTACCACCGAACCCAGCACCAGCGCCCGTTCCGCCCAGCTGAGCACAGACACTTTCAGAGCCTTGCTGTCTGCAGAGCTCTCCTCGCCCTTCCGTGGGTGAGTCCAGCGGTAATGGCCGAGTATGTTTATGGCCAGGGATACGGGCTGAAGCAGCAGGGATGCATAGAGATTCTTGTTCCAGAACAGCAGGAAGAGCGCTGCGGTGTACAGATAGCCCACCCAGAAATTGTACTTCGAGCCCCTGCCGGCGAGAAAAACGCAGCACAGACCAAGCACGGAGGCTATCAAATCCATATAAAAGAACTCCTGCATGGCTTATCCTACCGCCCCCTCCAGGGACACTGAAAGAAGTTTCTGAGCCTCTACCGCAAACTCCATAGGCAGGCGCTGAAGCACTTCGCGGGCGTAACCGCCAACTATAAGTGCCACTGCATCCTCCGCAGAAATTCCTCTCTGAGTGCAGTAGAAAAGCTGTTCTTCGCTGATTTTTGAAGTAGTTGCTTCGTGTTCCACCACCGATTGAGGGTTAGCATTGCGGATTACGGGGAAAGTGTGCGCCCCGCATTCCGAACCTATGAGCAGGCTGTCGCACTGGGAGTAGTTGCGCGCTCCCGAGGCGGCCGGACCTACCTGCACCAGACCACGGTAACTGTTCTGGCTGTGCCCGGCGGATATACCCTTGCTGATTATGCGGCTGCGGGTGTTTTTGCCCAGATGTATCATCTTGGTACCGGTACCGGCCTGCTGCCAGTTGTTGGTCATGGCCACGGAATAGAATTCCGAGGAAGAATTGTCGCCTTTGAGTATGGTGGAAGGATATTTCCAGGTTATTGCCGAGCCGGTTTCCACCTGGGTCCAGCTCAGATGGCTCCCCTCGCCGCGACAGAGTCCGCGCTTGGTCACGAGGTTCAGTATGCCTCCGCGACCCTGCGCATCGCCGGGATACCAGTTCTGGACAGTGGAATAGCGCACATCGGCATCCTTCTCCACAATTATCTCCACCACGGCCGCATGCAGCTGGTGCTCGTCCCTCATCGGCGCGGTGCATCCCTCCATATAGCTGAGGCTGGAGCCCTCGTCGGCCACTATCAGGGTACGCTCGAACTGCCCGGTGCCGCTCGCGTTGATACGGAAATAACTGGAAAGGTCCATCGGGCACTTTACTCCCTTTGGGATGTAGCAGAAAGAGCCGTCGGAGAAGACCGCCGAGTTGAGGGCCGCATAGAAATTATCCCCCACCGGTACCACGCTTGCCAGGTATTTGCGCACCAACTCCGGATGTTCCCGCACAGCCTCGGAGAACGAACAAAAGATTATGCCTTTCTCTGCAAGGGTTTTACGGAAAGTGGTGGCAACGCTCACAGAATCGAAGACCGCATCTACCGCCACATTGCCCCTGGGTTTGACGCCTGCAAGCATTTCGCGCTCCTGCAGTGGAATACCGAGTTTGTCGAAGGTCTCCATAAGCGCCGGATCTATCTCCTTGGGGCGGTCTTCATCCCGCTTGGGGGCGGCATAGTATATAATGTCCTGAAAATCAATCTTCGGCAGTTCCAGGTGCCCCCAGGTGGGCGGGGTCATTTTCTGCCAGCGCCGGAAGGCGTCCAGCCGGAAGTCCAAAAGCCACTGCGGCTCACCCTTTCGTGCGGAAATTATGCGTATAATCTCCTCGCTGAGCCCTTTGGGAACGAATTCCTGCTCCACATCGGTAACGAATCCTTCCTTGTATTCGCCGCCGCTATCGAGAGCATTCAGTATTTTCTCGTTCCTTTCTGCCATAAGGTGCAAAGATACAAGAAAATACCTATATTCGCGATGTGAAAAAGGCATTATTGAACAATCTTTACACCTCGCCGGACTGCTGCACGGCCATGGACTTCCCCGCGGAAGCCCTTCTGGGAACCAGCAACGAGGGTTATGAGGTAGATCCCGTAGATCCGGGCTTTGTATCGCTTTCGTAAAATGATCAAGAAGAGTTTTATTATCCTCGCCATGGCGGCGACGCTCGCATGCGGCAAGATTGCGGGCGATCCGGAGCTTCCCGGCACCGCGCCGGACAACAGCTCCGTTACCACGGAAAAATGGTGGGCCCTGGGTACTCTTCCGGTATCCATGAAGCCAGCAAACGGCCACGGCAACAGCGTAAAGGCAGATTTCTCCCCGTCCAAGACCTATCTCGAAATGAACGGCGAGGAAACCTTCGCTTCGGTGATATGGACCGCGGGAGACGAGTTCAACATGTTCGGGTGCAACGAATCAGGGCAATGGTACCGCGCCCCATACACAACCGACAACGGCGGCCCCGACGCAGAATTCTATTCCAACTACGGAGTCCCTTCCCCCTGCTACAGCATTTACCCGGGCATTACCAAACTGGGCAGTTATGATGGGAATGTCCTCTTTGGGGTAAATATCCCCACAACCCAATGGGCCGTAGCCGGTGACATCGTGGACGGATTGAACATCTCATACGCATACAGTGAAGAACAGACCACCGACCTCCACTTTCAGAACATGCTGGCACTGCTGCGCTTCCGCCTGAGCGGGGAACTTGTGTCTTCGGTGGGAAAGATTACGCTGAAATGCCCGTCCGACATTGCCGGCGACACCATCATCGCAGTGGACGAGGAGGGCAACGCTGAAATCACCTGGGACGTCAGATTCGAAGGAGACGTTGCTTCCCGATCCATTACGCTCGAGGGCAATTTTGTCGCAGGGGATGATTATTATATCGCACTGAGCCCAGGAGTTCAGGACGGTCTGACGATGATTTTCTCCGACTGGCAGGGAGCGTCGCTCAAGAAGGTCTCTTTCAACGAGTTCAATTTTACCCGCTCCAGAATCACCGACTTCGGCACTATCGACCTGGGAGACGAATTTGATGAGACACAGCCCACCTACGAGCCGGTTTTGTATAACGCCGCCACGGTGGAGCACCCCGTGAGCATTGTGGTCATTCCGGACGGATTCACCGCCGAGCAGATGGACGATTACACGATTGACGCCCAGATCGGACTGAACGCCCTTTTCAACACCGAACCCTACAAGACCTACAGACACTACTTCAACGCATGGATACTGAAGGTGGCGTCCGGAGGTTCCGGGGCCAATGTTACAGACGGTAACGGGAATATAATCACTGCGACCGACTGCTTTTTCGGTTCCAAGTGGGGAGAAAGTTCCTACGGTGATATGGGCGCCGATGATGATGCAATCTTCAACTTCATAATAAATACCTGCCCCGATATTCTCGACGGCACTCATGACCTGAGGGAAGTGCCTATCGTTATGATTATCAACGACCCGCGCTACGGAGGCATATGCTGGAACTGGAGCAGCGGCGAAGGTTATGCGATGGTTCCGACTACCACCGGCAACCTCTGTTGGGGCTACGCTTCCAAGTGCGCCGCAAGCGACTCGGACCCTTCTGCGGGCATCAGGGACGTTACTGAGGAAGAACGCTCGGAACTTGGGGTAAGCGACGGCGACTGGCGCAACGTCCTCATCCACGAATTCGGCGGACACTGCTTCGGGAAACTTGCCGATGAGTACTGGGGAGATTCAGATCACGGCGCCGTTACCTCCATCGGGGGCCATAACTGGGGAGTTCCGATGAGCCTCAACATTTCCGCAACCTACAACAATCCGCCATGGCAGGCGGAACTGCTGGACAGGCTCGACGGACTTACCGCAACCGACGCCCATTACGGGCGCATAGGAGTGTTCCAGGGTGGAGACGGCTCGATCCTGAACCGCTGGCGCAGCGAGAAAATCAGCTGCATGATAGACAACCGGAGCTATTTTTCCGCTTGGCAGAGAATGCTGATAGTCAAGCGTATCAAGTTGCTGGCGGGGGAAACCTTCGATCTCGATGAATTCTTCGCTCTGGACAAAACGGACGATCCCGTGCGCGACGCTGTTTCCAGCCCGTCGCCCGTCCGCCGCTCGCCGATAGCCCCCCACCCCGTTCCCATGCTCCCGCCCATGCGGGTGGTTATGAGTGATTAACGGAATTCTTCCAGAAACTCAGGGAATGATTTGGCAACACAGTCTGTGTCGTCAATTTCTACGGGGGCGTCTGCGCCGAGCGCCGCTACCATGAGAGCCATGACCATGCGATGGTCGTGGAAGGAGCTGTAAGCTCCGCCCTTGAGCAGGCGGCCATTCAGGATACGGGAGCAGAGATTTTCTCCGCGAATGGTCATTTCGTCTCCTTCTACGCTTACAGGTACTCCCATTCTGCTGAGCGTTTCTTCTATGGCGCTTGCCCTGTCGCATTCCTTGCCGCGCAGGCGCCTGACTCCGCGCAGCCTTGTTTCGCCTTCGCAGAAGGCTGCCAGCACTGAAACTATGGGGAAAAGGTCCGGGCAGTTGTTAAGGTCTGCGCTAAACCCTTCCAGAGGGCCCTTGCTGACGCAGATATCGTCTCCGTTTTCGCTTGATGAAAGGCTGGCTCCGGCGTCTACAAGGATGTCGCAGATGGCCAGGTCGGCCTGGAGCGACGCGGAATCCAGTCCCTGGATTTCCGCGCTGCCGAACACGGCACCGGCCGCCAGGAAATTGGCGGCCGCGCTCCAGTCGGCCTCCAGGTCCATGTCCGTGGCTTTGTAACGCTGACCTCCCTTGATATGGAACCGTATTGTGTTACAGGCAGACCAGTCCCCTTCCTCTATCATCTCGGAGTCTCCCTCCATCTCACTGCCTATCGTAACACCAAAAGCCTTCAGCACATCTGCGGTGATGAACATATAGGGGATGCTTCTGGGCTCGTCGATAACGAGCCTGGAATTCTTGTCGCCAAGGGGCAGCGCCATCATCAGGCCCGATATCAGCTGGGATCCGCCCTTCCCGGAAATCTGAGCCGTACCGCTGATCAGCGGCCCTTTTACGGTAAGGGGCAGCCTTGGCTGAGCCCCGGTTTCGTCAGACTTTATCATCGTGCCGAAGGAAGCCATTATGCCGGCTGCGCCATCCATGGGCCGTGCCCTCAACTGCTCCCCTCCGTCTATACGTACGGTCCCGTCCTTTGCCAGCTGGGCGGCAACGGGTATTGCAAGTCTGGCCAGCAGCCCGGAATTTCCGGTATACAGTTTATCGACAGAAAGTTTCGTTCTGCCATCGGCCGCAATGCCTTTTATGGTTAAGGTGCTGCCGCGACGGACTTTTGCTCCAAGAGCCTTGGCCAGTTCTATCGCGGCTTCAGAGTCCTCGCAGGGGCTGTATCCGCGCAGATGCGAGGTTCCGTCGGCAAGGGTGGCTGCCAGTATCGCCCTCTGGGCAAAACTCTTGGATGCCGGCATTTGCAGGGAATTCCGGAAGAAGGAAGGCCGGTCTCCGTAGATGGCTTTGTGCATTTCGTTTACACCCCATTGCCCCGGAGCCGTGGCCTCGTTCTCGGCGTAAGCGGCATAGGTGAAGGGGGCGCCGCGCCGCAGGCAATCCAGACGGCTGTTCCTGCCGGCTTCTCCCATTCCAAAGGCCAGCAGCTTTCCTCTCTGAACCCCGGGCTTGTCGTATAGGGAGAGGATGCGGGCGGCATCGGCGGCGTTCTTGCAGAGGCAGACTATCTTAACCACAGCGGCCCCGTAGCGGACGCAGCGCTCGTAGTACATTTCCAGGGTGGAGAAATCGGGAGTGCCGCTGAAGTTGTGCCAGGAACGGATAAGTTCCGCTCCGTATTCGTGGCAGAATTCCCGGCAGCGGCGGCTGAAACGCGAGGGAGCCCCAACCTCCAGGTCGGCGTAACGCGCACCTGCGGCAACTGCGGTCTCCATCTTCTGCATCGCCTCCTGCCACGCTTCTTCCGCATCGCCCTCAACCCTGCAGGTGGCTATCAGGGGCTTGTCGGTCTCGGAAAACACTATTTCAATGTCTTCAAGGCTCAGCGGGCAGAGATCCAGACGAATTTCGGCCATCTCCACAAAAGGGTCCTGGAGTATCTCCAGTATCTCCTCCCTTGTCTTATGCTGCAGGCTGGTACAAATCATAGGTCTTGAATGGAGACTTTGCCTATTTTTTCAATAAACACGAACTTGACCTTACCGCCTTCGGCTTTTTTGTCTTTTCTCACCGCTTCGTCAAGCATGTCTTCCGGGCAGGGCAGGTCTACAGGGAGTCCACATCTGCGGAAATCGTCGCGCAGCTTGCTCTCGAGCCCGAGTTCGGAGATTCCGCGCCTCTCTGAAAGTGCGGCGGCTTTGATTATTCCCACCGCAACGGCCTCTCCGTGCGTAAGCGGCGCCTCTTCGCCGTTCGTGTGCTGGTACCACTCAATAGCGTGCCCGTAGGTGTGCCCAAGGTTCAGCACGCGCCTGGGCCCCTTTTCAAACTCGTCCTTCTCTACTATTCCGGCTTTGATTTTGGCGGCTTTAATTATGAGATCTTCATAATTTTCGGGCTTTCTGGTTTGGGTGGACAGCACATCGACAGCCTGTTCGTACAGC
>JAGAAU010000008.1 GCA_017615135.1 Bacteroidales bacterium
AAGGACACTAAGATACTGATTGTAGGTCTGGGGCTCATTGGCGGCAGTTATGCCAGAGCTTTGAGCCGTCAGGGCTATTATGTGGGCGGAATCAGCCGCTCGCAGGAGACAGTGGACTATGCGCTGAAAAACGGTTTTATTGCCACCGGCTCCACGGAGGTAAGTCAGGCTACTGTTTCCGGTTACGACCTTGTGGTCCTGGCCCTCTATCCTTCCAAGATGTCCGGATGGATAAAAAAATACCAGCATCTCATAAAGGATGGTGCGGTAATTACAGACGTAAGCGGCGTTAAGTGTTCCATAGTATATAAGATTCAGGAGATGTTGCGCCCCGGGCTGGAATTCATCAGCGCTCATCCCATGGCGGGAAGGGAGAAAAGCGGTATCCGCAATGCCGACGACGGGGTTTTCCGCGGCGCGAACTATCTGGTCACCCCCACCGCTGCGAACAGCGAAGCGGCAATTCAGCTCAGTGAGGAACTCGGACGCACGCTCGGTTTCAGCCGGATCAGCCGAATCAGCCCGGAACTCCACGATGAGATGATTGCCTTCCTCAGCCAGCTCACCCACTGTATCGCAGTGGCACTGATGACCTGCAGGGACTGCACCCATTTTTCCGCTTATACCGGCGATTCCTTCCGGGACCTCACCCGCATAGCCCGCATCAACGATGAGATGTGGAGCGAGCTGTTTACCCAGAACAAAGAGCAGTTGCTGACCCAGATGGATCTTTTCAGCGGGCAGCTCAGCCGCCTCCGGGACGCCGTCGCCCGCGGCGACATTGACACTATGCGTGAGATGATGAAGCTCTCCACCGAGCGCAGAGCTTATTTTGACAAGTGAATATGACAGAACGGAATTGCTACACTTTCCCTGCCGTCACTTCGTGACCCCTCCCACTGCGTGGGCCCCTCCCTCTTATGATGCCGAGGGTGGCACAGGCGATGAAAGTGCAGCAATTCCGTTCTGATAAATAGACCAAACAATGAATGTAAAATTCAATCGCGAACTATTCAGTCCGCAGGAACTGAAGAAAATGTATCCGGTAACGCCGGAAGCTGCGGCTATGAAGGCGGCCAATGACGAGGCGGTGAAGGACATACTGTCCGGGCGCTCGGACAAGCTCCTTCTGGTTATAGGCCCCTGCTCTGCAGACCGCCAGGATGCCGTGATAGAGTATATTTTCCGTCTGCGCCCTCTTCAGGAACAGGTAAAGGACAAGATAGTCATAGTTCCGCGTATCTACACAAACAAACCCCGCACTACCGGCGACGGCTACAAGGGCATGCTCCATCAGCCGGATCCGCTGAATCACCCGGACCTGTTCAAAGGGCTGGTTTCCATACGCAAACTGCACCTCAAGGCTTTGCTGGATACAGGCTTTTCCTGTGCAGACGAAATGCTCTATCCGGAGAATCATCTCTTCCTGTCGGACCTTCTGAGCTATGTGGCGGTGGGGGCTCGCAGCGTAGAGAACCAGCAGCACCGTCTGGTGGCGAGCGGGCTGAATATCCCCGTGGGGATGAAGAACCCCACCGGAGGCGACCTCTCGGTAATGATGAATTCCATCCGGGCGGCACAGCACAGCCACAGCTTCATATATCGCAACTGGGATGTGACAAGTGCCGGAAACCCTTACGCGCATGCGATTCTGCGCGGATTCGTAGACGATCATGGAACCAGCCATCCCAACTACCATTACGAAGACCTGAAGCACCTGGCAGACCTGTATGCCGCCGGAACCTTCTCCAACCCCGCCGTGCTGGTAGACTGCAACCACTCCAATTCCGGGAAGAATTTCCTTGAACAGGGGCGCATAGCCAAGGAAGTGCTGCACAGCACCAGGCATTGCGACGCAGTGCGTGCACTGGTAAAAGGACTTATGATAGAATCATATCTTGAAGACGGATGCCAGAAGGAAGGGGAGATGGTCTACGGCAAATCCATTACCGATCCCTGCCTTGGATGGGAGAAGACCGAGCGTCTCGTGCTGGAGCTGGCTGAACTCCGATGATAAAATTTTTGCACTTTTTGGGAAAAGTCTTGCAGGCGTACGCGCGTACAATGCTTTCCTTTGTACAATAACCAATTTTTCACTATGTCAAAAAGTAATTTTTATCCCTACCAGACTCCGGATTCCCTGGTCTTTGGACCTGAGCCTGAGATGGTTTTGTGTACATCCCCTACGACTGGAGGTACAGACGAACTGGTCGATACCGATGTAGAAGGACTTACCTGGACTGAATTTTAAATCCTGCTGTTATGAAGAAGACTTACAGATTTTTTGCAATCGTGCTTTCTGTCATAGTGGCAGCATCCTGCACGGTAAAAGGTGAATTTGATACTCCCTCCATTCCCGAGAATGGCACAGGAACACTCAAACTTGTCATAGAAGATGTTTCCAAGACTTACGTTGAAGACCTTGAAACTCCCGGCTCCCACGCAGTCAAGTGGAGCGGCACCGAGGCTGTCAGCGTCAACGGTGTTGCCGTAAACGTCCTGGAGGTTTCCGCAGACGGCCTTACGGCTACCATCCCTTCGGAGGGGCTCGAGGCTCCCTATCGCGCTTTCTATCCCGCAAGCGCTGTCGTTGACGGTTCTTTTGTGCGTGAAGTAGCAACCGTGGTAGCCCCCGGCGATACCACACATACCGGCTACAAGGCCTCTGACGGCAAGTATTATGACTGGCTGAAGGCCGATTTCCCTGCCGTCCAGAACTATGTGGCTGGTGGGTACGACCCTGCCGCCGCGCTTATGTCTGCTTCCAGGGATGACGATAAACTCACCTTCCATCATCACACAGCCTTCCTGAAGGTAATAGTTGGCGGAGAGACCTCCAACATTCGCAGGCTGGTGCTCCGCAACGGCGTCCTTACCCGTGGAATGACCGGCACATTCTCTTATGTGTTCAAGGGCGATGATATTATCTCCAGCGTTGTCAGCGACGTAACGGAAACCCTTACTCTGGACTGCGGAGAAGACGGAGTTGCTCCCGGTACCCCGATTCTGGTGGCGGTCCCTGCAAGAAACTACAGCTCCGGTCTTGTAATTTCTGCTGAAAATGTAGACGGAGAGTCCTGCTCTATCAAATCTTCCGCTCTGAATACCCTCGACTATCCCGGCGCCATCATCACCGTTCCCATGGAATTCAACCCCACTGGTGCAAAGGGTTACATAAGGACAGCCGGAGACTGGAGCCTGTTTGTATCCGATGTCAACAACGGTGTGTCGCTCGACCGCTGGATGGTGGACGGAGTTGTCAAGCTCGATGCCGACCTCGAGGTTGAGGATCTTCCCCGCATGACCGCCGAGTGGACCGGTATCTTCGATGGACAGGACCACATCATCAAACAGACAAAGGCTAATGGTCCCCTGTTCGGCGTTATTAACGGAGGAACAGTCAAGCAGCTCATATTGAAAGGCGATATGCATGAAGATATGGAAGACTCATCCAATCCCGGATACTGTTCTGTAGCTGTAACCCTGAAGGGCAACGGTACCATCTCCAACGTTCACAACATGATGGATATGACTGCGGACGTCTCCGGTAAGCATATTGCGATGGCCGGAATCTGCCGCCAGGTTTTAAGCGGAACAATCTCCGATTGCTACAATCTGGGAAAAATCACTGCTGATTATGTAGCTACCACCACAGCCAATGTCTATGCCGGAGGTATTGTTGCCATGATAGGCGACCTGGTTTCCCTCGCCCCTCTGGAAGGTCCTGTGACAATATCCAATTGTGTCAACTATAACGATATAAGCCTTAAAAACCAGCATAACGGTACGGCTTTCCCTATGCATTATAATGCATTGGGCGGCATCGTTGCCTGGATACTCGGGGGCGATGAGACCAATTTCGCAAGGCTGAATGGCTGTGCCAATTACGGGAAACTTACCAATACCCGCGGCCATCTTGCGACCAATGCCGCACCTAACCTGTCTGCGGGTTATGTTGGCGGAATGGTAGGATGTGCCTATATGCCTGCCAAGACTTTCACCTACACCAACAACAATAAAAATTATTCTTCTCCTGTCGGGCGTTCATTCGCCTGCCCTTACGGAGCAAAGAAATGGGTGGCTGGTGAAGGTACGGAAGAGCACCAGGACGGTATCTACTTTGAGCTTTATGGCTGTGTCAATTACGGAAATATTGTTCATGAGGCATCTGCAAGCAGCGCCGTAGCCTCATCTACGATACGTTTCAAACACTATAGCGGTGGCCTCATCGGACTTGCCTTCGGTAAATTGAGCAGGCACGCACTTCTGGAAAATTGTGCGAATGGTGGAAACGTCGGAGGAGGCTCTTCTTACTCCCGTTCCGCCTATACGGCTGTAAATGGCGGACTTGTAGGTCTTGCAGGAGCCCTGGATGTGACGTTATGCGCCGTTGGCGACAAATCGACTCCTGCAGTGATAGGTGGAGCACCCCTCAGCTTTGCCAATGGCGGAATCTTCGGAATCATGCCTGTACAGTGCAATGTAGACTGTTGCGATCTTAACCTCAATATCATTGCTTCCGGAACAGGGCATGACAGTATGCCTTACTTTGCAGCGCTTGCAGCTATGGTGGTTGGTGGAACTTCCGCTCAGGGAGGCTACCTCAAGGATACTACCGATCCTACGTTGTACTATGCCGGCAGTTCCTTCCAGAATGTAAAGGTAAAGGGCAGCATTTCCCATGGAAAGACTCAGTCTGCGCTTACCACGGATACCTTCGATGCGGAAACTACAGCCGGTATGCTCTTCTGCAGCTACGATACGGCAAATGCCGACGTGCAGGCGTTCGACATGACCGGTACCGGGCTCTGGAATTAATCCGCTGAATCTTAGTATAGCTTTGAAGGCCGGCCCCGTCCGTTGATGGGGCCGGCTTTTTTGCTTTATCGCAATAATTGATTACCTTTGCCGCGCAAAACAATACGGGCGTGGACAGATTTGACTGCTTGCAACCACGCGTTTAAACAAAAAAATGCTAAAATGAATTATCTCTTCACATCGGAGAGTGTCTCCGAAGGACACCCCGACAAACTTTCCGACCGCATTTCAGATGCCATTCTGGACGAATACCTCCGTCAGGATCCGGAGGCTAAGGTTGCGTGTGAAACTTTCTGCACCTCAGACCTCGTAGTGGTTGGCGGCGAGATTCTTTCTACCGCCAAGGTGGATGTTGAGGGCACTGTGCGCCGTGTTATCCGCGACACCGGCTACACCAGCGACGAACTGGGCTTCAATGCCGACAGCTGCCGTATAAAGAATGTGCTGCAGCGTCAGAGCCCGGACATCAACCGCGGAGTGGTGCGTCAGAACCCTGAGGAGCAGGGCGCCGGAGACCAGGGAATGATGTTCGGCTATGCCTGTCGCGACACCGAAGAATATATGCCACTGGCACTTTCCCTTTCGCACAAACTGCTGAAGATTCTTTCCGATATCCGTCACGACGGTAACGGCGAGATGCCCTACCTCAGGCCCGATGCCAAGGCTCAGTTTACCATTGAATATGACGGGAACCATAAGCCCGTGCGCATCCATACCATAGTCCTTAGCACCCAGCACGATGAGTTCGGCACCGAAGAGGAGATGCATACGCGCATAGAAAAGGATATCCGCTCCATTGTGCTGCCCAAACTGGTTTCCTGTCTTCCGGACAGTACGGCAGCCCTGTTCGCCGGCAATTTCAGGCTTCTGGTGAATCCCACCGGAAAGTTTGTGATAGGCGGCCCGGCTGGCGACACCGGCCTTACAGGCAGGAAGATAATCGTTGATACCTACGGCGGCAGGGGAGCCCACGGCGGCGGAGCATTTTCCGGCAAGGACCCTTCGAAGGTAGACAGGAGCGGCGCCTATGCCGCCCGCTATCTCGCCAAGAACCTTGTCGCAGCGGGCGTGGCAGACGAGTGCCTCGTGCAGATTGCGTACGCAATCGGAGTCGCCGCTCCGGTAAGCATCTTTATCGATACTTACGGCACTTCCCACCTTCCGGCGGAAGTGTCGGACGGAGAGATTGCCGAGAAGATTCGGGAGAACTTCGATCTGCGACCCGCCGCCATTACGGAGCGCTTCGGCCTGAAATCGCCTATATTCGAGCCTACAGCTACTTATGGGCATATGGGCCGCACTCCTTACATTAAGGGCGGGCTGCAGTTCTTCGGCTGGGAAAAGACAGACTCGGTAGAAAAAATCAAAAAAATATTTGGTATTAACTGATTTTTCCATACATTTGCCGTTGATGACACGTATGAACACTTTCTTCTGGTGGCGCCTGAGCGATATTTCCGGTCAGGCCTGCGAGGCGTAAGCACAGCTACGTGAAATCGCGAAGTAATTTTTAGGACTGTCCGGAACTTCCAGGCAGTCTTTTTTCGTACTATGGGTATAAATAATAAGTTGCTTCGGTTTGAAGACCGTCTGCGCCCACGCAGCTGTGAGTGGGAGGGGCCCATCGCTCGCGATGGGAGGGATAGCTCCGAAGGAGCGTAGTCTAAAAACTGAAGCAACTTATTTTTAAATTTTTGCTAAACTATTAAATTAAAATATACAACTGTTATGAGAACCAAAAAATTCCTGCTTCCGGAATCCGAGATTCCTACCCATTTTTTCAACATCCAGGCGGTGATGCCCAATAAGCCTCTGCCCTTCCTGCACCCGGCAACCAAGCAGCCGCTCAAGCCCGAAGATCTTTACCCCATCTTCTGCAAGGCCTGTGCAGACCAGGAACTTAACCAGACGGATGTATGGATTCCTATCCCGGAAGAGGTGCGTGAGCAGTACGCGGCCTACCGCTGCACCCCGCTGGTGCGTGCCTACGAACTTGAAAAGGCGCTTGGAACTCCGGCGCACATCTACTTCAAGAACGAGAGCGTGAGCCCCGCAGGTTCGCATAAGCTCAATTCTGCAATCGCCCAGGCCTACTACGCCAAAGAGCAGGGCGTTACCAACCTTACCACTGAAACCGGAGCCGGGCAGTGGGGTGGAGCGCTTTCCTATGCCACCAAGAAGTTTGGCATAGACTGCGCGGTTTATATGGTAAAGGTAAGCTACGAGCAGAAACCATACCGCCGCAGCATCATGCAGACCTTCGGTGCCGCCATTACCCCGTCGCCGTCCATGTCTACCCGTGCCGGCAAGGACATATTCACCCGTAACCCCAACGACCGCGGCTCCCTGGGATGCGCTATTTCCGAGGCCATCGAACTGGCCGTCAGCACACCCAACTGCAAATATGCGCTCGGGAGCGTTCTGAACCATGTCTGCCTGCACCAGACTATAATCGGTCTGGAGGCGGAAAAGCAGATGGAGCTTGCCGGAGAATATCCCGACATAGTGATAGCCTGCTTCGGCGGCGGTTCCAATTTCTCCGGTCTGGCTTTCCCCTTCATGCGCCACAACATCCTGGAAGGCAAGAAGACGCGCTTCATAGCCGCCGAGCCTTTCTCCTGTCCGAAGCTCACCAAGGGCAAATTCGAGTATGACTTTGGCGACGAGGCCGGAATGACACCGCTTCTGCCGATGTTCACCCTTGGGCATACTTTCAAACCCGCATCTATCCATGCAGGCGGTCTGCGTTATCACGGCGCCGGAGTTATTCTCAGCCAGCTGATGAAGGACGGTTATATGGAGGCTGTGGATATCGAGCAGCTCGATTCCTTCAGGGCCGGAGTGCTCTTCGCCCGTACGGAAGGTATTATCCCTGCCCCGGAGAGCTGCCACGCCATTGCCGCCACCATCACCGAGGCTCTTAAGTGCAAGGAGACGGGCGAGGCCAAGACCATCCTCTTTAACCTTTCCGGACACGGTTTCGTGGATATGGCTGCATACGACAGCTACTTCTCCGGAGAGATGCAGAACTATCACGTTTCAGACGAAGACCTGAAGGAGTTTATCAAGAGCGCCGACGCCCTGAACGCATAGCAATCTCCTTCGTCATCGCTACGCGATAAAAAGGTACATGGTTTTATACAAAATGCGGTGTTTTTGATAAAAACGGCGTACCCAGGGTACATGATTTTATGCAAAACCGGGCCTTTTTGAGTAAAACGGCGTACCTGGCCGGCAGGGAGTGGAAGGCTGAGGAGGACGTGTCCCGCCGGAAACGGGTTCGCACTGCCAGGGACAGAAAAGTAAAAAAGAAG
>JAGAAU010000052.1 GCA_017615135.1 Bacteroidales bacterium
CAATTCCAATTCAAGTTGGAAGATTACCATCTCCGGAGGTGTGGCTACAATCCAGGCTCAGGCAGGTGCAAGTACTATGATACTTTACAATGTGAGCAGTCCCCGGTTCAGCTGCTATAAGAGCACTTCCAACGCCGTGCAGACAGTTTCCATATTCCGCAAGGAAGGTGGCGGCGCGGTTGTCGTAGAGGCTGATCCTCTGACCGAATTCTCCGAATACGGGGTGGTTCTCGATGGCCGTCAGCGTTTCTACGAGGCCGGCACAGACCAGTTCTGCCGTCAGTATGCAACTGGTTCCGATGTCCTTACCTACACGATAATGAATCCGTCCACCAAGGAGCAGATAGAGATTTCCGGTTACAGCACCTCTATGCGCAAGGGCGACAGCGCCACTATCAGCGTCATATGGAGAATAGGTCTGAACCAGATACTTAAGGGTAGCTGGAAACTTACCCTCGTACGCGAGGACGGTCCTAAAGTCTGGTTGTCCGACGGTAAAGGCGGCGGCGTAATAATCAAGAAGTGATGAGAAGCATTAAGATATTTTCCTCTGCAGTGCTGCTGCTTCTTGCATGCAGCCTGGCCGTTCAGGCAGTTCCGGCCCGTCCCGGCAGTTTTAAATATACCCAGCCCGACGGCAGTGTAATAGTGCTCAGGCGTGTGGGAGACGAATTCAATCATTATACCCTGAATGCTGCAGGTCAGAAAGTGGTTCGCGGTGCAGACGGTTTCTATCGTCCCGTAACCGAAACCACTGCATCTTCCAATGCAAGGGCTAACAAGGCACGTGCGCGCAGGCTTATAGCCAATGCAGGCCGTGACAGGGTGCGCAGGGTTTCTCAGAACATGGGTGAGCACCATATCCCCGTAATCCTGGTTGCCTTCAGCGACCAGGCTTTTACAGTGAGCGACCCTAAGTCCAAGTTCACTGCAATGCTGAATCAGGACGGTTATTCCTACAATGGAGCAACCGGTAGCGTGTATAATTACTTTATCGACAATTCCAACAATCAATATCACCCTGTCTTTGATGTCTACGGCCCGGTAACCCTTTCCAGCCCTATGGCTACCTACGGGGCTCTCGACGAGGAAACAGACTTCGACGTGGCTCCCGAGCTTGCTTTGTTCCAGGCTGCCAAGGCTCTGGATTCCAGCGTAGATTTCTCGCAGTACGACGGAGACAAGGACGGTTATGTAGATATGATCCTGTTCTACTATGCAGGATATAACGAGGCTGAAGGAGGACCTGAAGACAGTATATGGCCTCACCAGTGGTCTGTTGCGTCCAGCAGTAACCAGGACATTCAGAATGGCAACAATTTCGACGGTGTGCATCTGGACGCTTATTTCTGCACTTCCGAGTTGAATGGTTATCAGGGCAGTACCATGTGCGGAATAGGCACAACCTGCCACGAATTCTCACATTCTATCGGTCTTCCGGATTTTTATGATACGGACTATGGCGATTCCGGATCGACCTATGGAGAAAATCATGGTTGTGCAGCCGATCCATACAGTTATTCCTTAATGTGCTCCGGCTCGTACAATAACGATGGCCGCACTCCTCCTTATTTGAGCGTCGAGGAGAAAATTTTGCTCGGATGGCTCCCTGAATCGTCTCTTCAGGAGTTTCCTGGTCGCGGAGTCATGGAGATTCCGCCTGTCCAGCAAAATATCTCCTATAAGACATATACCAGCACTTCCGGCGAATATTTCGTATATGAATGCCGTTCCAATACCGGTTGGGATAAGTATCTTCCCGGCGGCCCCGGCCTTATAGTTTACCATGTGGATAAATCTTCCACCAAGGTGACTATCTATAATGAAAACGGATATGAGACCAATGTCAGCGCCGCTGAGCTTTGGAGCAATTGGAACGAAACAAACCAGATAAACGAGAACGCCAAGCATCCCTGCTATTATATAATTCCTGCCAAGGATCAGACCAGAATAGCATATAAGTGTTATACCGGCGAGTATGCAGGTTATCCGGAGGATTACGATGAGACTAAAATTCCTTTCCCCGGAACCGGTTCCAATACCGTAACATCTTATACTCCGAAGGATTGGAAGGGTGTTGAAGGGACTATCACCTTCTCCGATATCGCCCGCACTTCTTCGGGTAGCGTCAGCCTGAGGGTTAACATGGCGTCGGCAGAGCTGGATTACTGCGTGATAGACAATCCCGGCAACGGGAGCTATAACGTCGGAGAACAGTTCGATCTGAATATCACGGCCCCCGAAGGCAATAGCCCCGACAGTGTGCTTTGGTACATCGACGGCGAACCGGTCTCTTCCACATCTGTCATCCTTACACCCGGTGTTCACACCATTGAGGCCTTGCTGACCTTCGCCTCCGGCGCCGTTCAGACCCTCACACTGGACATCTCTGCTCTGTAGCTGTTTCTGTTTCTGTTAAGGTACGCCATTCCCTTCATTTTATGCCATTTTTGAAGGTTTTGGTGTACCCGTGGTACATGATTTTATTCAAAAACAGGGCTTTTTGACTGTTTCCGTGACCCTCGAACTCCCTCTGGGGCCCGTGGCCACCCGCGGCACGGAAGCGGGAGGGGCCCATCGGAGATGGGAAGGGTGAGCGCATAGCGCGAACTCCCTCCGGTGCAGTTAAATCCGTAATAAGACCTCGCGCGCTCCTGAATTGCTGCTGGAATGGGGTAGTGCGTTCCCTCTGGGGCCCGTGGCCACCCATGGCCTCGTCAATGGGAGGTGCCGCAAGGAGATGCCCGGTCGCAGCCGGGCACGACGCAGCGGAGGGATGAGCGCAGCGAAGGCAACCAGAGGGAACGCACTGCCCCTGACGGCAAAAATACGCTAAGCGAGTAGCTGGAGGGCGGAAGAGAGGGAGAGGCAGTCTTCTATGCGATAGTCGCCGCTGCGGGTACGGCGCAGGGAACTGAGGAAGGCTCCGTTGCCGGCCGCTTCGCCAAGGTCCCGGGCAAGGGCGCGTATATAGGTGCCTTTGCTGCAGCAGACTTTAATTGTAGCAGTTGCCAGATTCAAAGAGGAAATCTCTGCGACGTGAATCTTGGGGTTGGGGTTTTCTGCGAACTGTAGCGGAGGGCTCTCGCGGCTAAATCCCAGTAATTCAAGTGAACTGATAGTTATTCTCGAAGCCTTGAGGATATCGCTGCCTTCGTCGAGCCGTCCTTCTCGCAGGAGTTTGCGTGCGGTTTCATATGCACGCACTCCGTCTACGGATTTAGCACTGAAAAGTGGAGCTACCTGCATCTGCTCGCCGATAAAACGGGGGAGTATAGCCTCTATTGCGGCAGCATCCAGCCCGTTTATGTCAAATATCGCATCGGGCTCTTTCTCGAGGTCGTAGGAAGGGGTAGTGGCTCCGAAACTTACGCCTGCAATGTATTCTTTCTCGTGAGCCTGAAGGGCGTCGGCGAGTTTGGTGGCCTTTCCTATGCACACCAGAAGCACCCCGCTTGCGAGCGGGTCAAGAGTGCCGGCGTGGCCAATCTTCAGTTTTTTATTGCCGAAGTGCCGGATGGCGGCAAATTTCAGTTTACGGATAACGTCGGCGGACGTCCAGCGCCAGGGTTTATCCACCGGAAGGATAATTCCCTCCGGATAGTCCTCTATATTGTTTGTGAGGCTGCTTACCACTTGGAGATTTTCTCTACGCGGCGCACGTGACGTCCTCCTTCGAAGGCGGTGCTGAGCCACTCGGAGCTTATTCTCTTGCACATATCCCAGCTGATGAAGCGCGCGGGCATCACCAGCACGTTGGAGTCGTTGTGCATGCGGCTTAAAGCGGCTATCTTAGGGTTCCACACAAGGGCGGCCCTTATTCCGGCATGCTTGTTAAGCGAAATTGCCATACCCTCGCCACTGCCGCAGAATGCGATTCCGCAGTCTACCTTGCCGCTTTCTACCGCCAGGGCAAGAGGGTGTGCGAAATCTGGATAATCCACACTCTCGGGGCCGTTGGTGCCAAAATCCACCACCTCGTAACCTTCCTTGCGGAGACGTGCCAGAAGCCTGTCTTTCATCTCATATCCCGCGTGGTCTGCGCAGAATCCTATTTTCCGAGTTTGCTGCATATTGCGTCGATTCTTCGAGTGAACTCATCCTTGCCGATAAGGCACACGATGTCGGCTATGCCGAGCCCGCTGCCGCAACCTGTAAGTGCCAGGCGCAGGCAGTTCATTACCTTACCCATGGGCCAGCCGTTCTCGCGTATGTATTCCTCCAGCGCGGGCCCGATGCTGTCTTTCTCCAGCGGACCTTCGAAATTGCGGACAAATTCAGCCGCCTGAAGTGCCGGACCGATGTTTTCTTCCTTCCAGAACTTCGCTGCGTCTTTTTCGTCATAATCTGTCGGGGCAACGAAAAGATACCATGCTATGTCCCAGAAATCCGCCACGAAGGTTGCGCGTTCCTTGATGAGCGCCACTACCTTCAGGAGATGCTGCTCGCCCTCGGGGCCGCTGACCCCGATTCCGTGCTTCGCAAGTATGGGTACGAACGCTTCTGCGAGCTGCTTGTCGCTCCGCATACGGAGGTATTCGCGATTGAACCATTTGGCCTTCTCCGGATTGAACTTCGCGCCGGACTTTCCTACCTTTTCCAGGGAGAATTCAGACACGAGCTGGTCCATGGAGAATATTTCCTGCTCGGTTCCAGGGTTCCAGCCAAGGAGTGCGAGCATATTTACGAACGCATCGGGAAAATAGCCGTCTTCGCGATATCCGCGGGAAACCTCTCCCTCGGGAGATACCCACTTGAGGGGAAATACTGGGAAGCCCATCTTGTCTCCGTCGCGTTTGCTGAGTTTGCCGTTGCCCACAGGCTTGAGAAGCAGGGGCAGATGGGCGAAGCGGGGCATGCTGTCTTCCCAGCCGAAGGCCTTGTAGAGCAGGTAGTGCAGGGGCAGCGACGGCAGCCATTCCTCTCCGCGAATCACCTCGGTGATTTCCATCAGATGGTCGTCCACTATGTTTGCAAGGTGATAGGTGGGGAGTTCGTCCGCACGTTTCCAGAGCACTTTGTCGTCCAGGGTGGAAGTGTTAACCTCCACTTTGCCTCGAATCAGGTCTTCCATCTGTACAACGGTATCTTCCGGCATCTTGAAGCGCACTGTCCAGCCGGTGGTGCCGGCAAGCAGTTTTTCGCACTCTTCGGCAGGAAGCGTCAGCGAGTTGCGCATAGCCGCGCGGGTGCCGGCGTTGTAGATGAAAGTGCGGCCCTCGCTCTCTTCGGCCTTTCTGGCGTTCTCCAGTTCCTCGGGGGTATCGAAGGCATAGTAGGCAAATCCGTCCTTTACCAGCTGCTCGGCATAGGCGCGGTAGATATCCCTGCGCTCAGACTGCCTGTAAGGGGCGTGGGGGCCTCCTACTCCGACACCCTCGTCCGGAATTATGCCGCACCATTTGAGGGATTCCATAATGTACTCCTCTGCTCCGGGTACGAAGCGATGAGAGTCCGTATCCTCAATCCTGAGGATGAAGTCTCCGCCTTTCTGCTTGGCGTACAGATAGTTGTAAAGAGCCGTGCGGACTCCTCCCATGTGGAGGGGGCCGGTGGGCGAAGGTGCGAATCTTACCCTTGTCCTTCTCATTTTACTGTTCTCCTTCTGATTGCGGCAGTACTCTCGTACTGCGCTATGTTTCCGGATTTTACTGCCTGCAGCAGTTCGGGCGTTACGTCGGCGTCGAAGCAGAACTTCCTGGCATTCAGGGTTTCGTCTATCTCGATGCGGCTGCTGCCTGTTTCCTGGAGCGTTATTCCTTCACCATTGTTCTCGCAGAAGCTGTCGTAGGTGAAGTCCTGGTCTATCATTATAAGCTTGCCGAGGTTTACGTCAGGACCGATGAGGTCGTTGAAGCGGAACCCGGTGGCGATTGCGGTGATGTAGATGCTGTCGTCTTCAGGATTGTCGTCCCAGATGAGTCCGCGCTTGAAGTTGTTGGCGTTGCCGGTGTACTCGTTTATTTTCTGGTTGATGAGCTCGAGGTCCTTCATCTTGAGGCCCTTGTCGTTATTGCCGGCGGTGATGTTCACCAGTACGTTGCGGGCGCTCTTAAGGTCGAAGTCGTTCAGCAGGGGAGAGCGGAAGGCTTCTTCTATGGCCTAGTCTATACGGTCCGGGCCGCTGCCTTTGCCGCGTCCCATCAGGGCCATGC
>JAGAAU010000053.1 GCA_017615135.1 Bacteroidales bacterium
ACTGTTGAAGCGAAGGAAAATGTGACGGTGGAAGCCGCAACCCAGACCTTCGCAACCATCACCCTGCAGAACTATTTCAGGATGTACCACAAACTTGCCGGCATGACCGGTACCGCAGAGACAGAGGCTGGCGAGTTCTGGAGCATCTATAAGCTGGATGTGATGGTCATCCCCACCAACAAACCCGTCATTCGCGACGACCAGGACGACCTCATCTACAAAACCAAGAAAGCAAAATACAATGCGGTGATAGAGAGAGCGTTGCAGCTCTCAAAAGAAGGCCGCCCTGTTCTTGTCGGTACTACCGATGTAGAAACTTCCGAACTGCTCGAGAGACTTTTCATCCGTAACGGCGTAAAGCCCAATGTGCTGAATGCTAAGGAGCATGCGCGTGAGGCGGAAATAGTTGCCAGGGCAGGCCAGGGCAGCACAATCACCATCGCGACCAACATGGCCGGACGTGGTACCGATATCGAGCTCTCGCCCGAAGTGAAGGCTGCGGGAGGACTTGCAATCCTTGGTACCGAACGTCACGACAGCCGGCGGGTAGACCGTCAGTTGCGTGGCCGAAGCGGACGTCAGGGCGACCCGGGTAGCTCCACCTTCTATATCTCCCTGGAAGACAAATTGATGCGTATCTTCGGTTCGGAGCGAATTGCATCCATAGTAGACCGGCTGGGTATGCAGGAAAACGAGGCTCTCGAGAGTTCGATGCTCTCCAAAGCAATCGAAAACGCGCAGAAGAAAGTAGAAGAGAATCACTTCGGAGTGCGTAAGCGCCTGGTAGAATACGACGATGTGATGAACTATCAGAGGGAAGGCATCTACAACCGCCGCCGCAACGCTATCTCCGGAGAAAAGGTTGAACTGGACCTCCGTAACATGATGTCCGATACTGCCACTCTCCTGGCAGACAATTCAGACGGAATGCAGTTCTCCGACTTTGAGGAAATGCTGATGGCTCAGCTCTCGATAGATTGCGGATTCGACGAAGTGTTCTACCAGAAAGCCCGTAAGAAGGAACTGGCGGAGGCTCTCTGTAACCACATGATGGAGGTTTACAAGCGCAGGATGGATACTCTGGTGGAGAAGCTTTACCCGGTAATCAAGAATGTTTACGAAAAGCAGGGTAATATCTATCAGAATATTGCCATCCCGGTTTCCGACGGTCGAAAGCAGCTTACCCTTTCCGTAGATCTCAAGAAAGCCTACGAAACCGAAGGACGAGAAGTTGCCAAAACTCTGAGCAGAACCATACTTCTGTACCAGATAGACGAATACTGGAAAGAGCATCTGCGCGAGATGGACGACCTGAAGCAGAGCTCCCAGAATGCGGCTTATGAGCAGAAAGACCCCGTTGTCGTTTACAGGCTCGAAAGCTACAACCTGTTCTCAAGCATGCTGGAAAGCCTGAATCAGGACGTGCTCTCCTTCCTCTTCCGCTCGTTCATTCCTCTCCGGGACAGCGGCGATGCTCCGCGCAGGGCTGAAGAGAAAAAGACCGATATGAGCAGGATGCAGGCTATGCACAACGAGCTCAGCACCAATGGCGAACCTCAGGCCCGCACTCCGATTAAAGTGGAGAAGAAGGTAGGCAGGAACGATCCCTGCCCCTGCGGCAGCGGTCTGAAGTACAAGAACTGCCACGGCAAGGGTCTTGTGTAGGAAATCACAATTTCTGGATTCGGCGGATTTTTGAGATTCTTCCGCCACCCACGCAATAGACTATATCGTAACAGGCGTACTCCTTGAGGGTGCGCCTGTCGTGAATATTGCTTGAAGTCAGGAATTCCGGCCGGAACCCCATCTGCCGCAGTTCGAGTTCGTCTATGGATTCTATGCCTTCCTCAATCAGATCCTCCAGAATCTTATGGTTGCGGCCCAGCGCAGTTATCGTCTTGTTGCGGACCAGCCTGTAAGTGGCATTATTGCGGTTGTGCCACTCGTTCTTGCAACTCTGGCAACAGAATTTCTTGTCTGTACGGCCATAGATTTCCTTGCCGCACTCCAGGCAGAGGTTGTCATCCTCATTTCTCAGCTTGTATTCCATGCTTCGAATATGGGGGCATTTCGTGCAATCTGCAAGCGATTCAAAGAAACGTAAAAAAGTTTTTAAGTTTTTTGAATCGTAAAAAAATCAAAGAAACGTATAATTCCGACATACGTTTTTTGGAAGTCCTTTTTTATTCCATTTTCCCTCTTTTCCTTTGCCAGCAACAGAGCCGGACCGCGCGGCCGGTGATGCTGATAAATATTTAAAACCAATTGAAATGGAACAACTTAACAGAATTGAACTAAGGGGAAATGTGGGCAACGTCAGGGTTCACAGATCCGATGTCCGCAACGGAGTGAGCTTTACTCTGGCCACCAACTTTGCTTATCGGGACAAGGACGGCAGCCCCAATATCGAGACGCAGTGGCACAACGTGCTGGCCTGGGATGGAAAGAACATCCAGGACATTTCGAGAATTAAGAAAGGGGATAAGGTTTATGTGCAGGGACGCATGCGTTACCAGCATTACACCGGCACGGACGGCATAGACCGCGTGCAGGCTGAAGTGCTTGCCAGCAGACTCGCTCTGATAGACGATCCCGATGTACTTGGCGTAGAGATGTAAATGAACTGCAAGCCGCAAATATTGCCGGTAATCCTCTGCCTCGTCCTTTGTTCGTGCAGCAGTGGAATCAAGTTGAGAAGGCTGTATAAAGACAGGCCGTCTCCGGCGCTTACTACCCTTGAGCAGAAGCAGACTCAGGCATATCCTTCTTTGAAAACACCACCTAAGGACACACTGACCGTAAATGGGCCAGATGGAAGGAAAATAATGATTATGAGGGCTGTAAAGGACGAAAACGGGGAGATGGTGGCAACGGAGGAACTCGCTCCGGCAATAGTTGTGGCTCCTTTCAGGCATGTCGCGGAAAGGGATGGCAGGGTAGAACTGCGCTTCCGGGTGTGCGTGCCCGATACGATGCTGGACAGTCACTGGCAGTTGCGGCTATTCCCGCTGCTTCACCTTCCGGACAGTACGGCGGCGCTCGACCCGGTGATAATCAGCGGGTCCAGGTTCAGGAAAGAGCAGTTGCGCGGGTATCAGCTCTATGAAAGGTTCCTCTCAAGCATAGTTGGCGACAATATGCACTTTGTCCGCAAGCAGGACCTGGAGCATTTCATAGAGCGTAATTCTCCGGAATTATTTGCACTCAAGTACGACAGTACCCTGGTGAGCGAGAGCCTTCAGGTTTCGGTCTTCGGAGTCAGCGGTGCGGAAGCGGTTGAGCATTATACCAATTCTATTGCGCGCATGTTCAACGACCGTAAGATTGCGCGAAAGGACAGGATGTTCCGCAAATTCGTCAAGTCTCCATGGCTGGAGGGCACGCTTCGCCTGGATACGGTTATCCGCGGAAATGAAAAGGAGGTGATTTTCGAATACGTGCAGGCTCTGCAGGTACGTCCGAAACTCAAAAAAGCGCAAATCAGCATGAACGGCGGCATCTACTCTTCCGAAGGAGAGTTATGG
>JAGAAU010000054.1 GCA_017615135.1 Bacteroidales bacterium
AATCCGTTGTTTCAAGGAAGAAGACGCGGCTATGCATGGAAGGGTTTGCCCGGGAGGGGAGGATGCGGCCGCATGTAAGGATTGTAATTTTAAAAATCAGGAAAAGATATGAGTCTGGTAGCTATAGTTGGCAGACCCAATGTGGGTAAGTCCACCCTGTTCAACAGGCTGGTGGGAATGCGTCAGGCGATTGTGGACGACGAAGCCGGCGTTACCCGCGACCGTCATTATGGCCGTTGCGAATGGTGCGGAAATGAATTTTCCGTGGTGGATACCGGCGGATATACAAGCAATTCCGACGATGTGTTCGAGCAGGCCATCCGTTCCCAGGTGCAGATAGCCATCGAAGAGGCAGACCTTGTGCTCTTCATGGTGGAGGCTGCCACCGGCGTTACCGATTACGATTCAGAGATAGCCGATTTGCTCCGGCGTTCCCGCAAGCCTGTGGTGCTTTGTGTGAACAAGGTCGATTCCGGAGAGAAGCAGTACGACGCTTACCAGTTCTATTCCCTGGGACTTGTCGAGCTGTACAGCATCTCCGCTGCCAACGGCAGCGGCACCGGCGACCTGCTGGACGCCGTTGTGGCGGCTCTGCCGCGAGATGCTGCCCCGGACCCTGCCGACGCCCTTCAGGACCTCCCCAGGGTTGCCATCGTGGGCAAGCCGAATGTGGGTAAATCGTCCCTTGTAAACGCCCTGCTGGGCAAGGAACGCAACATAGTTACCCCGGTGGCCGGCACCACTCGCGATTCCATCGCTACGCACTACAATAAATTCGGCCACGAATTCATGCTGGTAGACACTGCGGGCATACGCCGCAAGGCCAAGGTGCACGAAGACCTGGAATTCTACTCCGTCATGCGTTCCATCCGGGCTATCGAGAACTCCGACGTGTGCATCATGATGATAGACGCCACCACCGGAATGGAGGCCCAGGACATGAATATTTTCAACCTGATAGTGCGCAACCGCAAGGCCTGTATACTGGTGGTCAACAAATGGGACCTTTTCATCAAGGACACCAATACCATGAAGGAGTACACCGAAGGCCTGCGCCGTCGTATCGCTCCTTTCGACGACGTGCCCATCATCTTTACCTCGGTGGTTAAGATGCAGCGCATCCAGGATGTGCTGCAGGCGGTTGCGGAAGTTTACGCCAACTACAGCACCAAGATTCCCACCGCCAGGCTCAACGAAGCCCTGCTCCCCATAATCGAGCAGACTCCTCCTCCCGCCTGGAAGGGAAAATACGTGAAGGTGAAGTACGTAACCCAGCTTCCTACGAAGTTCCCCGCCTTTGCCTTTTTCTGCAACCTCCCGCAATATATCAAGGACCCGTACAAACGCTTCCTTGAGAATCAGTTGCGCGAAAACTTCAATCTCACCGGCTGCCCGGTGCAGATTTTCTGCCGGAAAAAATAATGGTTCCGAAGAAAACGGCTGCCCTCACTATGCTGCGGGGCGACGAACTCTTCCTGCGCAAGTGGGTGGAGTATTACGGCGCTCAGCTGGGCCGCGAGAATCTGTATATCTACTTCGACGGCCTGGACCAGAAGGTTCCTGCCTTCTGCAAAGGCTGCCATACCGGTAAGATCGAGCACCTGTCCCTGCCCGTAAGCGCGGGGGACCGCAGGCGTATAACCTATCTGTCGGAGCGAGCGGCGGAACTCTTCGCTCAGGGCTATGAAATGGTAATAGGTACCGATGTGGATGAATTCCTGATTGTAGATCCGGCGTTGGGAATGAGCCTTCCTGAGTTTTTGTCTTCCGTGAAAACCTGCAGGACTTGCATTTCAGGGCTGGGTATAGACGTGGGGCAGAATACCCGTGCGGAAGGGCCCCTGGATCCGGAAAAGCCTTTTCTGGCCCAACGCAGATATGCAAAACTCTCCACCCGGTATTCGAAGGCCAGCGTACTGCTGCAGCCCTGTACCTGGGGGAGCGGCTTTCACCGGGTGCGAGGCAAAAATTTCAGGATTGAAGAGGGACTTTACCTCTTTCATTTCGGGAGCGCAGACCTTTCCATCCTTAAGGCCAAGATGAGCGACAGTGAAAAACTGACCGAGGGCTGGGAGCACCATCTTAACAAGCGTAACGGCACCATAATGCTGGCCAGTACTGCCACCCCGAAAGACTGGCGGAAGGCAACCGCTTTCGCCCGTTACTGCCAGAATCTTATCCGGCCTCCCCACATGTGGAACAAGCCGGCCATGTTCGAAATGAAAATCCTGGTGGAAATCCCCTCCCGCTTCTCCGGAATCGTCTGATTTGCGCTCTTGCGCTTTTGTGATTGTGTCGGGATGATCCGACTCGAACGGACGACCCCCACGTCCCGAACGTGGTGCGCTAGCCAACTGCGCTACATCCCGAAAAAGAAAGCTGCCCGGATGAGCAGCTTCTTTTTATGCAAGTTTGTTTATGTAAACCTGAATGCCGCTCTTGAGGTTCGCAGCTTTGTTCTTGTGGATAACTCCAATCTTTGCAAGCTTGTCTATCATTGCAAAAACCTTGGGAGCGCTTGCCTCTGCGGTTTTCTTGTCTTTAGTATTGCGTATGTCGCGTATAGCGTTACGCGTTGTCTTTGCATAATACCTGTTATGCAATCTGTGCCTCTCGCCCTGGCGATTGGCCTTGTCTGCTGAAGCGTGATTTGCCATTATTTTATTTTTTTAATATCGGTAGTGGGTAGGAGAATCGAACTCCTATTGCAAGAATGAAAATCTTGAGTACTAGCCGTTATACGAACCCACCAACTCAGCCCAAAAGCGCATGTCGCGCAATAGGGACTGCAAAGGTAGAAATAATTTTTTTGTTATCCAAAAGTTATTCTTCCTTTTTCCACTCCCATGAATAGAGTATGGATTCCACCTGCCTCAGATACTGCCTCTTGTCGTATTTCGGGGAGTAAATGAAGGCTTCTGCAGTAATTACACTGCGTCCGTCGGGGGAGTAGAAGGAATGGGAAACGAAGGGTCCTCCCATATAGTCGTTCTCCACTTCCCAGTAGCCCCTCGTCTGCACGAACCGGCGTCCTTTATAGCCCAGATTCTCGAACTGGGGGGTGAAGAATTCAGCGGTGGTCATCCAGGTGTTCTCGTACATTCCGGGAATGTTGTTGCGGGCCATCTCGTTGCGCCTGCGGATGATTGTCTCGGGCTCGAAGTCGGTGCGGCCGTCGGCAGAGCGGCTGTATATCAGAATGTCCTGCATGGTGTACTGCTTGTCGTCCGCTATCCAGATGAAATCTGCTGTCTTTTTGCGCAGTTTGTACCCCATCGGGAAGTGCATTGTGCCGCCGAATATCTCGCTGACCTCCTCGCCCAGGCTTTTCTCCTCGTATCGTATGCAGTTGGCTACAACGCGGTCCCTTTCCGCCTGTTCTATCGCGGAAAGTATGTTGGCGGAATTGCCGTCCATCAGTCTGACGGCCTCTTCAGCGTCTTTTGCATTCAGCTGGATTACGCACTGTGGCTGGGCCCAGACATTATGACGGTAGAAGACACTGGCGGAATCTACCGCTGCGTTCACATTGAAGTAAACTATGTTCCTGTGCACCTTAAAGATATCTCCAAAGGCCGAAGGAGTTACGTTTACAAGGGTGTAGAGGGGCTCGGAGAGAGCCAGGTAGGGGCACTCCGAAGCGAGCAGGTCGCGGGTTGCCGCGCCGAGGCTGTCTTCCCACTGCGATTTTTCCATTACTACCAGCACTTCGCCGGCCTTTCCGCTAACGTTGGGCAGCAGCGGTGCACCTGTCTTGCAGGCGGTCAGTGCAGCTGCGAGGGTTAAAGCAAGAATGATTTTTTTCATCGTATGTGTCGTCCTATATCGTTTCCAAATGCCAGCAGCATCAGCAGTATCAGCAGTATCATGCCTATCATCTGCGCAACTGCGAGGAAGCGGTCCGAGGGTTTGCGGCCGCTCACCATTTCATAAAGGGTAAAGAGGATGTGTCCGCCGTCCAGTCCGGGAATGGGCAGAAGGTTCATCACTCCAAGCATGATAGACAGCAGCGCCAGCAGGTACATGAACCGGTAGGAATCCCAGGCACTCGGGAAAATTTGCCCTATCGCAATGAAACTGCCTACAGACTTGTATGCTCCGGTGGAGGGGGTTGCTATCAGTTTTATGTCTTTCAGGTAGCCGGAGACTGTTTCCCAGCTTAGTTTGAGACCTGCCGGGATGGATTCGGTGAACGAATAATTCCGGGTGCGCACTTCAGGCATCTGCATGAACACTCCCAGGCGTCCAAGGCTGTCTACCGAGGCGTTCACGTCAAGACTGTCCTCCCCGCGGAGAACTCCGAGTTCCACCCCGGCTCCGGAGAATTGCGGCAGTATCTTTCGGGCATCCTGCAGGAACCGGACCTCCCGGCCTCCTATGCTGTAGATTGCGTCGCCCCGGGCAAGGAGTGCCGAATTGGGGTTGAGGGCATCTATAGAATCCACCACGAAGGGGATTGCCAGCGCGAACATATCGGGAGAATTGAGCATGCTGCTCACCTGACTGCGGTCTATATAGAGGTCCAGGGTGTCCCTGTCTCGCAGAACCTTGACCGATGAAACTTCGCGCCGCACCAGTTCGGCCTGAAGCGAACTGAAATCTTCCGGTTCATAGCCGTCCATGCTGATAATGTGGTCTCCGTTGCGGAAGCCCATATCGTACGAAAGCTCGTTCACATAGATACGGGCGCCCTCGTTGGGGATGTATGCACTGCCCCAGATGCCCATTATGCAGCAGAAAATAACTATTGCCGATATGAAGTTGAAAAGAACGCCTCCGGCCATTACGAGCAGCCTCTGCCAGGCCGGATGGGTGCGGAACTCCCAGGGTTGAGGTTCCCTTTTCATGGACTCCAGATCCATGGATTCGTCTATCATGCCGGCTATTTTGCAGTAGCCTCCCAGGGGCAGCCAGCCAATTCCGTATTCGGTTTCCCATCTGGCGGCGGCAGGGAAAAGCTTTACAAACCAGCCGCTTTTGGTGCTGAATAGTTTGAATTTGCCGACATCGAAGAACAGGAAGAATTTTTCTACCCTTATGCCGAAGATTTTTGCAAAGAAAAAGTGCCCGGACTCATGTATGATTATGAGCAGGGACAGTGCCAGGATTACCTGGAGTATTTTTATAAGTACGGTCATGAAATATGTCTACAGCATTTCCCTCGCAAGGGCGGCGGCCTCTTCGTTGGTGGCGAAGATGTCGTCTGCGCTGGGATTTGCTGCAAAACTTACACCAGACATAACGGCTTCGCAAATTTTCGGGGTGTCGTAGAAGCCGGTGATACCTTTCAGGAAGGCCGCGACAGCCACTTCATTTGCCGCATTGAGGGCACAGGGGATGTTCCCGCCGCGGTTTATGGCCTCTCGGGCGAGTTCCAGGCAGGGGAAGCGGTTGATATCCGGGGCCTCGAAATGAAGGCTCCCAAGGGTGGAAAAGTCTATTTTGCGGTTGCCGCAGGAGAGCCTTTGCGGGAACCCGAGGGCGAAGCTGATGGGCTGACGCATGTCCGGCATGCCCATTTGAGCTATTACGGCGCCGTCTTCGAATTCCACCATGGAGTGGATGACAGATTCGGGGTGAACCACCACATTTATTTTATCCGGGGCAATCCCGAAGAGCCAGTGGGCCTCTATGAGTTCGAAGCCCTTGTTCATCATGGATGCGGAATCGAGGGTGACCTTTGCACCCATATCCCAGTTGGGATGCTTCAACGCATCGGCTGCCGTAGCCTGGGCAATCTGTTCCTTGCTCCAGTTGCGAAAAGGGCCTCCGGATGCTGTCAGGTGCAGTTTTTCTACTTTATTTCCGGCAGCCCCCATCAGGCACTGGAAGATGGCTGAGTGCTCCGAATCCACCGGCAGCAGGGGAGCGTCGTGCTTTATGGAGACGGCGGTTACTATCGCTCCGGCGGCCACCAGGGTTTCCTTGTTCGCCAGGGCCACTATCTTTCCGGCTTCAAGGGCGGCAAGAGTGGGTTTCAGACCGCTGAAGCCCACCATCGCCCCAACCACTATGTCCACATCGGCGGCAGCGGCCAGCGAACAGAGGCTCTCTACTCCGGCAAATACCTTGGAATCGCTGTCTTTCAGGGCATCGCGCAGTTCTGGATACTTGCCTTCGTTGCAGATAACTACATTGTTTACATCGAACTCCCGCGCCTGTGCCTCCAGCAGCCCGGTATTGTTCAGTGCCGAAATCAGTTCCACCTCGAAGAGGTCCGGATGCCTCCTCACCACATCCAGCGTCTGCGTGCCTATGGATCCGGTAGATCCGAGTATCGCTATTCTCCTCTTTTTCATCCTCTATTCGGGTTTGACCGTTTCTTTGAGCAGGGAATCCTGACGCGCAGCCTCTTCTGCCGCAAGGTCTGTAAGATATTCGGTGCCGCTCTTTATGAGAAGGCTGTCTCCGCTGAATCCCTTTTCTCCCGACAATGCTTTCTGAAGGTTATCCACGTAGAGTTCCCAGCGTGTAAGAAGGTTCTCCAGGGAATCTATCTTGATGGCGTTCTGGATTGCGTCCCTCTTGGCGTGAACCCCAAGGTACCCGGGAAGCAGAGCCTTTGCCGGCGTGAATGCGAACAGCAGCCAGGCCAGCAGGAACCCTCCGACGCCAGAGAGGATATAATTGAGGTAAGTTCTCTTCATGTTCGCAAATATAATCAAAATGCCAGACACATTAGGAATTGTTACGGGAATTTCCCTATATTGCGATAAAATTTATATCGTGCTATGAAACAGCTGATTATTATTGCAGGTTTGCTTTTTCTGGGCTGCGTATGCGCTTCTGCGCAAACGGATGCAGCCAAATATATCGAAGAGTTTAACAGTGAGGTGGTCCATTTTGTGGCAAAGCCGAAAGATAAAACGGCCAAGATACTCTTCTGCCAGTGTAAGCTTTTGCCGGACAGTGAGGTGGTGGACGAAATGGTGGAGCTGCGTTTTGTCTCCGAACCATATCGGCATCAGAATATGATGAATAAGAGTTATGTGGTTTTCTCTCCCCGTAACCAGAAACTGAAAATTTATATCCGTAACAAGACCAATAAACTGCTTTATGTAGACCTTGGCAACTCGTTCTTTTTGCGGGGGTCCGGTTCCGAGGTGATGTATGTCCCTGCCGCTACCTCCAGCGGTACGTCCTCAGCTTCCGGTGCATCGGTAAATCTCGGCTCGGTTAACAGGTCCGCCGGTCTTGGTGGGGTTACCGTCGGGAGCACTTCTGTCAATACCACAACCACAACGGTGTATTCTCAGCGTATAGTCAGCATTCCGCCCAGATCCGAGATTGAGGCCGGTTCTTTCCAACTGTTCCCTGAAGATAAGGAAGCTCAGTTCCCTGGCAGTGTCAGCATTATTCGTGGGCAGGTGCATCTCAACCTCATGAAGCCGGACCAGCCTACAATAGGAGAGGAACGTATGATAGCGGACGAGAATTTTGTCCGTTTCGGCGCCTTCCTTACCTACGCCACTGATGAAAGCCAGACCGAGCAGAGGTCGGTGAGCGCATTTTTCTGTCTGGACAGGATTGTCGGGGGCATTAACGACGGAAATATGATGGCGCTTCCCATAGGCGATTTTACCCCCAATTATCCTAAGACTGTGTATTTTGTGGCTTGGGT
>JAGAAU010000055.1 GCA_017615135.1 Bacteroidales bacterium
CACAATATGATCTACGGTTTCCAACAGGGGGCCGTCGTTGAGAACCATTATGTCTGCAACTGCCCTGTACCGGGGAATCCTGGCCTCGTAAAGTGCCCGCAAAGCCTCCGGAGTGGCGGAAAGCGGCCGGCTCGGAGTGGCTTTGAGTTTATCCAGGCTGCGCTCCAGCAGGCAGATAACGCCGTTACGCTTAAGGGAACGCACATTGCAGTCTCTAAGTACCGCGCCGCCACCTGTCGATATTATTATTCCCTGTCTGGACGACAGTTCTCCGATGGTTTCCTCTTCCAGTTTCCGGAACAGCTCCTCCCCGCCCCTGGCAAAAATCTCCTGCACGCTCATACCTGCCCTGTCTACTATTGCCTGGTCTGTATCTATCAGTTCCCTGCAGGTTCTGGCCGCCAAAACCTTTCCCACACTGCTTTTTCCACAAGTGGGCATTCCACAGAGGACTATGTTGCGCTTTGAACGCAGAAGGTCGTAGAATACCCGGTCGCAGACATCCGGGCCGAAGTCTGCTCCGCGGAAGAGCTTCTGGGCCTCCACCGCCTGGGCTACGAGCATGTACAGCCCGCCCTCCGCCTGGATTCCGGCAGCCTGCGCATCCAGTACAAGATTGGTTCTGAGCGGATTATATATGCAGTCCAGCACTGCGCTCAGATGCCTGAAGCCGGAAATGTCAATAATCGAAGATTCTATATCCGGCGACATTCCCACCGGCGTGCAGTTGACAATTATGTCCGCATCGGCGAAACGCTGTGGCTCCGAAATGGGAATCTGGCCTTCAGCGGAAGGATTCCGAACTGCGTTTACAACCTTTCCGGCCCCCATCTTGAGAGCTGCGGCACCCACTGCCTTTGCAGCACCCCCGGCTCCAAGTATCACTGTGTAGGTGGCGGTAAAATCCACCCTAAGATGCCGCGCCAGGGCGATAAAGCCATCCAAATCGGTATTGTATCCGCAAAGGCGGCCTGCCCTGTTCACTATGGTGTTAACTGCGCCGGTAAGCTGCGCGCTCTCGGAAAGTTCTGAAAGATAAGGAATTACCGCCTGCTTATAAGGAATTGTAACGTTTGCGCCCTTAAGGGGAAAGTCGCGCATGAAGGGAGGAAGGTCCGCGGGGGAAAGTTCAATCTTCCCGTAACCCTCAAGCCCTATCATTGCATGCAGTTCCGGCGAGAAACTGTGCCCGAGACGTTCACCCAGCAGAGCGTACTCCATACTACGGCTTCAAATAATCAGTGCCGAACCTCAGAGCAAGCATGTCGCAGAGCACTATTGCCACAAGAGCGTCTATCACCGGACAGATACGGCGCACGATGGCCGGATCGTGGCGGCCTTTTATGACAAGGCTGCTCAGTTCTCCGGTTTTGAGGTCTATGCTGTCCTGAGGCAGGGATATGGACGGAGTAGGTTTCACTGCAGTATTGAACACCAGCGGCATGCCGTTGGAGATGCCTCCGTTCACACCGCCGCTGTTATTGCTGACGGTTGCCGGCTTCCCGTCCTTAAGACAGAAGGCGTCGTTTGCTTCCGAGCCCTTCATTGCAGCCAGCGCAAAGCCGGCGCCGAATTCCACTCCCTTGACACCGCCAATGGAGAAAAGGGCGTTGGACAGCACACCTTCCACAGAACCGAACCAGGGCTCGCCAACTCCGGCCGGGAAGCCGCAAACCGCAGTCTGAACAACCCCGCCGATGGAATCTCCCTCCGCACGGGCAGCAACGACAGCTGCGCTCATGGCTTCCGCGGCAGCCGCATCCAGTACCGGGAAGTTCAGGGTTGCAAGTTTATCTATATCGGCCGCAAGGTCTTCGAAAGGACGGTCTTTGGCGCCGCCGCACTCCAGGATATGCGTGCCGATGCTTATCCCCCTGGCTTTGAGGGCAGAAAGGGCTATTGCGCCCGCAGCAACCATTACGGATGTAATCCTGCCGCTGAAGTGTCCGCCACCCCGGCGGTCTTCAAAACCGTCGTATTTTACATGGGCCGCAAAATCTGCATGAGACGGGCGGGCAAGGTCGCCAAGGGCATCGTAATCGGCACTCCGCACATCCGAATTGGGAATCAGTATGCAAATTGGAGCACCTGTGGTACGGCCCTGGTAAACGCCGGAAACTATCCTGAAAAGGTCCGGTTCGCGACGTGCGGTATCGGTGGGGCCGGAAGGACGCCTCCGAGCAAGCTGCGAGGCTATGAAAGCTTCATCTACCGGAATCCCGGGAGCCATTCCGTCCAGAATCGCGCAGAGTTCAGTTCCGTGCGACTCTCCCGCAATGGTGAGTATAACGCTGCTTCCTATGCTGTTTTTCATCTTCCGAGGTGTAGGGTTTTATAGGTTCCCACCAGCTTCAGGCGGTCGCACACTGTCTCCAGCTGCCTAATCAGGTCCTGACCGTTCTCCGAGCCGGCGCTGCCTTCAAGTTCCGCAAAGAAATAATGCTTCCACAGCATTCCGGCGGCCGGGCGGCTGTGCAGGTTGCTCATATTGAATCCGTGCGAACCTATAACATTCAGAATCTTGGCAAGGGCGCCCGCCTCGTTGCGAACGGTAAATACCAGGATAAAATGCTCGTCCTGGGCAGAGGCATCCGCAACCATGCAGCCCGCGCGGGAAAATACAGCAAAGCGGGTGGCATTGGCTCCTGCAGTATTGATATGCCGTTCCAGCACGTCGAGCCCGTACAAAGAGGCCGTTTCGACGGATGCCACTGCGGCCACGGAAGAATCTCCGGTTTCCGCGACCATCCTGGCCGCATCGGATGTGCTGCCTGCCTCTTCCACGGAGAAACCTTTTTCACTGATATAGGCGGCACACTGGGCCAGCGCCTGAGGATGGCTGATTACTTTGCGTACGTCTGAAAGTTTTGCGCCCTTCACCCCCAGAAGATTCTGGGTAATGTCCAGCTCGGCCATCATGTTGATATGCAGGCTGCCGGAATAAGCCAGATCCATCACTCCGCCAACGTCTCCTGCAAAACTGTTTTCCACGGGAAGGACTGCCGCATCGCACAC
>JAGAAU010000056.1 GCA_017615135.1 Bacteroidales bacterium
AGGAGCAGGAGAGGGGTATTACCATTACCTCGGCTGCAACTACGGCATTCTGGCATTATGGCGGAGATACCTATCAGATCAATCTTATCGACACTCCGGGTCACGTAGACTTTACAGTCGAGGTGGAAAGGTCGCTGCGCGTGCTGGACGGCACCGTGGCTACCTTCTGCGCCGTTGGCCGCGTACAGCCTCAGAGCGAGACCGTATGGCGCCAGGCAGACAAGTACGGAGTGCCCAAGATTGCATACGTGAACAAGATGGACCGCGTGGGCGCGGATTTCCTCGCCTGCGTAGAGGACATCCGCACCAAGCTCGGTGCAAGGGCAGTTCCCATCTGCCTCCCGATAGGGGCCGAAGAGAATTTCAGCGGCATTATCGACCTGATTTCCCAGAAGGCAATATTGTATCGCGGAGGAGACGAGCTCGTGAACTATGAGATAAAGGACATTCCCGCAGATATGAAGGACAGCGTCGCAATCTGGCGCGACCGTCTCCTCGAAGCCGCCGCCGAATGCGACGACAGCATCATGGAGAAGTATTTCGAGAATCCAGACTCTCTCACCGAAGAAGAGATTATCGCAGCTCTGCGCAAGGGTACCATCGCAATGCAGATAGTTCCCGCGTGCTGCGGTTCTTCCTTCAAGAATAAAGGTGTGCAGTTCCTGCTTGACGCAGTGATGCGCTATCTGCCTTCACCCCTCGATATCGGTGCAACCAAGGCCACCAATATGGCCAACGATTCGGAAATTACCCTTCCGCCCAGTGCTACGGCTCCCTTCTGCGGTCTGGTGTTCAAGATTGCGACGGATCCTTATGTCGGGCGTCTTGCCTACGTAAGGGCATATTCCGGGCATCTGGATGCCGGTTCCTACGTGGTGAATTCCCGCACAGGAAAGAAAGAAAGGGTTGCCAGACTTTATCAGATGCACTCCAATCACCAGAATCCCATAGAATTCGTGGAGGCAGGAGACATCTGTGCGGCCGTAGGTTTCAAGGATCTTCGTACAGGAGACACCATCTGCGCAGAAAATCACCGTTATTCCCTCGAGTCCATGGAGTTCCCCGATCCGGTTATCGGACTGGCCGTGGAGCCCAAGACTCAGGGAGACCTTGATAAACTTGGGATTGCGCTCTCCAAGCTGGCGGAGGAAGACCCCACGTTTACGGTAAAATCAGATGCGGAGACCGGTCAGACCGTTATCAGCGGTATGGGCGAGCTTCACCTGGATATTATCGTAGACCGTCTTCGCCGCGAGTTCGGAGTGGAAATCAACCAGGGCGCACCCCAGGTTAACTACAAGGAAGCCATTACCGCAAGCACCCAGCACCGCGAGGTCTTCAAGAAGCAGACCGGCGGTCGCGGAAAGTTCGCAGACATTATCGTAGAGATAGGTCCTGCCGACGAGGGAGTGAGCGGGCTTCAGTTCGACAATCAGGTTAAGGGCGGCAATGTTCCCAAGGAATTCGTGCCTTCCGTTCAGAAGGGCTTCGAGGCCGCAATGGCCAACGGAGTGCTGGCCGGATACGAGGTTCAGTCCCTGAAGGTGACGCTGCTCGACGGTTCCTTCCATCCCGTGGACTCAGACCAGCTCTCATTTGAGCTGGCCGCCCGGATGGCCTACCGCCATGCATGCCCCAAGTGCAAGCCCGTCCTGCTCGAACCCATCATGAGCCTCGAGGTGGTAACGCCTGAGGATTATATGGGAGACATAGTAGGAGACCTTAACCGTCGCCGCGGACAGATAGTGGCTATGGATTCCACCGCAAATGGTGCCCGCATCATTAAGGCTTATGTCCCTCTTGCCGAGCAGTTCGGCTATGTAACTGTACTGCGTACCCTTTCTTCCGGAAGGGCCACCAGCACGATGACTTTCGACCACTATGCGGAAGTTCCCGCTACGATGGCGAAGGATATCGTTGAAAAGAGCGGATACAAGTTTACAGACGATGAACAGTAAAAAAGTATCTAGAAACAAAAACTATTGATATGAGCCAGAAAATCAGGATTAAACTCAAGTCATTCGACCACATGCTCGTGGATAAGTCCGCAGCTAAGATCGTTGACACCGTGAAGGCCACCGGCGCACGTGTAAACGGCCCTGTGCCCCTTCCCACCAACAAGAAGATTTTCACGGTCAACCGCTCCACCTTCGTCAATAAGAAGGCCCGCGAGCAGTTTGAGCTCGATTCTTATCGCAGGCTTCTCGATATCGAGGATTCCAACGCAAAGACCGTTGATTCCCTGATGAAACTCGAGTTGCCCTCCGGTGTGGAAGTCGAGATCAAAGTGTGAAATTTTTTCTTATCTTTGCAGCGCCTCTGTAATTGAGGGCTGTGAAATGGTCCTATAGCTCAGTTGGTCAGAGCACCTGACTCATAATCAGGGAGTCCTAGGTTCAAGCCCTAGTGGGACCACGGAAACACCGGTATAGACATCTATATCGGTGTTTTTTGGAAAAGAATATGCCAAAGGCCAAGAGTACGGTACAAATCAACCACAGGCGCGCGTCGCACGACTACGAGTTTCTCGAGCAGTACGATGCGGGGATAGTCCTTGTTGGTACCGAGATTAAGTCTCTGCGTGCAGGAAGAGCCTCTCTGCAGGATGCATTCTGCTATTTCGCCGGCGGTGAGCTGTATGTGAAGGGCATGAACATAGCCACTTACCTCCAGGGCTCATGGGGTGCCCATGAGCCGGCCCGGGACCGGAAGCTGCTGCTTACCAGGAAGGAACTAAGGCGCCTGGCCCAGGCGGTTAAGACCAAGGGGCTGACAATTGTAGCCGTGCGCTTGTATATCGCCGCCAACGGCTATGCAAAGCTGCACATTGCGCTGGCAAGAGGTAAGAAGGAATACGACAAACGCCAGACTATCAAGGAAAACGATATCCGGCGCGAATTAGAAAGAGGCTGAGCTTCCCGCTCAGTCTTTTTTTATGATAAGGCTGTCTAAAGTTAGTTTGGGCACGAAGTGAACTCCATTTTTGCGGTAATAGCGCAGACTGGGACCTTCTGTGGGCATCAGGTATATTTCCTCCGCAGGTTTTCCAATTGCAATCACTGCCAGTGGCTCCAGCGGCAGGCCCAGGGCTTCTTTCAGTTCGTTTTTGCGGAAGTTGAGGATGAAGATACCGCCGAGCCCCATTGAAGTGGCTTTCAGCAGCATGCTCTGGCCGCAGAATCCCAGATCTATGCAGGCGACCTTGTCTTCAGTAACGGTGCTGCAGGCAACTATGAACGCGCGGGGCTCTGTACCTGGCTTTGGCAGCCCTTCTTCCGGCAAAGCGCCTCCCAGGGTTATCAGCGGAAGTACCTTGGAAGCTTCGTCTCCGCAGACAAGGCGGAATCTGAGCGGCTGTCGGTTCATTCCGGAGGCTGTAAGTGTGCAGGCGGAAACTATCTCCTTCAGTTCATCTTCAGTCACTTTGCGGCTGATATCGTAACCCCGGTAGCTTCTGTTGCGATGGAGCAGGGTGTCCAGCGAAGGATTTGTGCGACGGATAGTGGTCTTGTGGGCTTTTTCCAGCTCTTCCTGCCTGTATTCCAAATAATTGTCTGCCATAATTCGTAAAGTTATAAAACGAATTTGGAGATTCAAAAAAA
>JAGAAU010000057.1 GCA_017615135.1 Bacteroidales bacterium
CGTCCGGGCCCCGTGGTGCTGGATTTTACCCGCGATGCCCAGATCGGGCTTGCCGAGTATGAACCCAGCCATTGCGATTTCATCCGCAGCTATGTGCCGGATCCGGAACTCGATATGGAAGAGATTGCCAGGGCCGCGGCCATGATAGACGAGGCCGAGAGGCCTTTCGTGGTGTTCGGCCAGGGAATTATCCAATCCGGTGCCGAGTCTGAGCTGGACGCTTTCCTGCGCAAGGGCGACATCCCTGCCGGAACCACACTTCTGGGCCTGAGCGCCCTGCCTTCCGGCCATCCATGCCTCAAGGGTATGCTCGGAATGCACGGCAATATAGCTCCAAATATTATGACCACCGAGTGCGACCTGCTGGTTGCAGTTGGCATGCGCTTCGACGACCGCGTAACCGGCAAACTCGACGCCTACGCACGTCAGGCCAGGATTATTCACATAGATATCGATCCGTCCGAGATTGGGAAAAACATTCCCGTAGACCTCGGAATCGTTGGGGACGCCCGCAAAGTGCTGGCTGCGCTCACCGCACGGATTAGTCGGAAGAAACACTCGGAATGGCAGAAGCGCTCCGAATCCTGCGATGCGGTGGAGAATGCTGCAGTGGCGCAGCCTGAAACGACTCCGGCCGAGGGCCCAATCAATCAGGGTGAGGTAATAGCCGCCGTAGCGCGCGCAACCGGTGGAAAAGCCGTTGTGGTTACGGATGTGGGGCAGAACCAGATGCTGGCCGCCCGCTATTCCTGCTTCGCACAGAGCCGCAGTTTCATCTCCTCCGGAGGACTCGGAACCATGGGATTCGGGCTTCCCGCCGCCATCGGCGCCAAGATTGCGGATCCTTCCCGTACAGTCTGCCTGTTTGTGGGCGACGGCGGCATCCAGATGACGGTTCAGGAATTCGGAACCATCATGCAGGAGAAGGTAGGAGTGAAGATAGTGCTGCTGAACAACAATTGGCTCGGCAACGTGCGTATGTGGCAGGAACTCTTCTTCGACTCCCGTTACTCCTGCACCCGCCTTGTGAATCCGGATTTCAAGGAACTGGCAGATGCGTACGGTATCCGTTGCGAGAATGTAGAAACCAGGGAAGAGCTTGCCTCCGCCGTAGAGCAGATGCTTGCAGATGACAAGCCCTTCATTATGAATGTGCATGTGCGGGAAGAGAGCAAGGTGTTCCCCATGATTCCTCCCGGAAAGGAGCTGGACTGCATTATGTTGAACTCCCAAGACTGGTATGAGAATGGAAAATGAGAATCTGTACGAAATAACCGCCTATACAGAGAACCAGGTGGGTCTTCTGAGCGCAGTTGCGGGTATCTTCACCCGCCGCAGCCTCAATATCGAGAAACTTCTGGTTTATCCTTCGAAGATTGACGGCATACATAAATTCAAGATTTTTACCCGCACCGACGAGCGCCGCGTGAAGGCCGTCGTGGCCCAGATAGAGAAGAAAGTCGATGTGGTGAAGGCGTTCTGGGAGATAGACGACGAACGTTCCCATCGCGAGCGCGAGGAGGTAACGCGTTTCCTGGCGCACAGGGAAGCGGTAAATCAATAAATATGCATAGAAATAAGTTGCTTCAATTTTCAGACTACGCCCCTTCGGGGCTATCCCTCCCATCCGTCATTGCCGGCCTGACCGGCAATCTCCTGATGGGCCCCTCCCACTCACGGCTGCGTGGGTGCAGACGGTCTTCAAACCGAAGCAACGTATTTTATAACTGAAAAACAATCTAAATCAATAAAATTATGGCAAAAATGAATTTCGGCGGGGTTGAAGAAACTGTTGTAACCCGCGATGAGTTTACTCTTGAGATGGCACGTGAAACCCTTGCAGGCAAGACGCTTGCAGTGATAGGGTATGGGGTGCAGGGTCCTGGACAGTCGCTCAATCTGCGCGATAACGGTTTCAACGTAATAGTTGGCCAACGTCCCGGCAAGACCTATGAGAAAGCCGTTGCAGACGGCTGGGTGCCCGGCAAAACCCTCTTCGGAATCGAGGAAGCCTGCGCGAAGGGCGACATCATCATGTGCCTTCTTTCAGACGCGGCTGTCATGTCGGTCTGGCCTGTAATCAAGAAGTATCTCACTCCCGGCAAGAGCCTGTATTTCTCCCATGGATTCGCCATTACCTGGAGCGATCGCACCGGCTGCGTCCCTCCCAAGGATATCGACGTTATCATGGTAGCCCCCAAGGGTTCCGGCGCCACCGTCCGTTCCCTCTATCTCGAGGGCCGCGGTATCAATTCCTCTTATGCGGTTTATCAGGATGTGAGCGGCAACGCCCTCAAGGAGACCATCGCAATAGGTATCGGTATCGGTTCCGGCTATCTCTTCGAAACCACCTTCCAGCGCGAGGCCACTTCCGACCTTACCGGTGAGCGCGGTTCTCTGATGGGTGCTATCCAGGGCCTGCTGAGCGCTCAGTACGAAGTGCTCCGCGTGAACGGACATACTCCTTCCGAGGCTTTCAACGTGACAGTCGAGGAACTTACCCAGTCCCTTATGCCGCTCTTTGCAGCTAAAGGCATGGACTGGATGTACGCAAACTGCTCCACCACCGCTCAGAGAGGCGCCCTTGACTGGATGGGACCCTTCCACGATGCTATCAAGCCCGTGGTTCAGAAGCTCTATGCCAGCGTAAAGTGCGGCAACGAAGCCCAGATTTCCATCGACGCCAATTCCAAACCCGATTATCGTGAAGGCCTGGAGAAGGAACTTAAGGCTCTGCGCGAAAGTGAAATGTGGCGCACCGCCGTTACCGTACGTGCATTGCGTCCTGAAAACAACAAGAAATAATGAGCGACAAGGACAGGGTATATATCTTTGACACAACCCTGCGCGACGGCGAACAGGTTCCGGGATGCCAGCTCAATACGGTTGAGAAAATCCAGGTGGCCAAGGCATTGGAGGAACTTGGAGTGGATGTCATAGAGGCGGGCTTTCCCATTTCCAGCCCAGGAGACTTCAATTCTGTAGTGGAAATATCCAAGGCGGTTACCTGGCCCCGTATCTGCGCCCTCACCAGGGCGGTGGAGAAGGACATCGACGTGGCTGCGGAAGCCCTGCGTTTTGCAAAGAGCAAGCGCATCCATACCGGAATCGGCACTTCAGACCAGCACATCCGCTACAAGTTCAATTCCAACCGCGAAGAGATACTGGAGCGTGCCGTGAAGGCGGTGCGTTATGCCCGTAAATACGTGGACGACGTGGAATTCTATGCCGAGGATGCCGGACGCACCGACAATGAATACCTCGCGCGCATAGTGGAAGCCGTTATCAAGGCCGGCGCAACAGTAGTCAATATACCCGATACAACCGGATACTGCCTGCCCGAAGAGTATGGCGCCAAAATCCGCTATCTGGTGGAAAATGTAGACGGCATAGACGATGTGATTATTTCCACCCACTGCCACAACGACCTTGGAATGGCAACCGCCAACACCATGGCAGGCCTTATCAACGGAGCCCGCCAGTGCGAGGTTACCATCAACGGTGTGGGCGAGAGGGCCGGTAATACCGCCCTGGAGGAGATAGCGATGATTCTGCGCTGCCACAAGTCCATAGGTCTGCAGACCAATATCAACACCAGGAAAATCTATCCCATCAGCCGCACCGTCTCTTCCCTCATGAATATGCCGGTACAGGCCAATAAGGCGGTGGTGGGCCGGAATGCTTTCGCACATTCGTCCGGAATACATCAGGACGGAGTGCTGAAGGATATGTCTACCTACGAGATTATGAATCCCGCGGACATAGGTCTGGACGGCAATTCCATAGTTCTTACCGCACGGAGCGGACGTGCTGCCCTGCGCTCGAGGCTCGAGGCCCTTGGGGTTAAGCCGGAAGATGCAGCTCTGGACCAGCTCTACAAGGCTTTCCTCAAACTGGCAGACCAGAAGAAGGAAGTGAACGACGACGACCTTCTGGTACTTGCAGGGGCCGAGCGTTCTGAAAACCACCACATCAAACTGGATTTCCTCCAGGTCACCAGCGGTGTGGGCGTCAAGCCCATTGCCAGCATCGGCGTAGACATCGCAGGAGAGAAATTCGAGTCTGCCGCGGTGGGCAACGGCCCTGTAGACGCAGCTATCAACGCCCTTAAGAACATAGTTCACAGAAAGATGACTCTCAAGGAGTTCACTATCCAGAACATTACCAAGGGTTCCAACGACGTTGGTAAGGTGCACATGCAGGTGGAACACGAAGGCAAAGTTTACTATGGTTTCGGGGCCAATACAGACATAGTCGTGGCCTCCCTTGAAGCCTACATAGACTGTATCAATAAATTCTGAATCTGATTTAGATGAATACTCTGTTTGATAAGATTTGGGACGCACATGTGGTTGAAACCATTCCGGACGGTCCGCAGCAGCTCTACATAGACAGGCTTTACTGTCATGAGGTAACCTCCCCGCAGGCCTTCGAGGGCTTGAGGGAGAGGGGAATCCGCTGCCTGCGCCCGGAACGTATAATCTGCATGCCGGACCATAACACCCCCACGCACGACCAGGACAAACCCATAGCCGATCCTGTTTCCAAAGCCCAGGTAGACGCCCTGATGCGCAATGCCGAGGAGTTTGGTCTCACCTGCTATGGAATGAATACTCCCGACAACGGAATTATACACGTGGTTGGCCCTGAAAAGGCACTTTCCCTGCCCGGTATGACCATAGTCTGTGGAGATTCCCATACTTCCACACACGGGGCGGTAGGTGCCGTGGCTTTCGGAATAGGGACCTCCGAGGTGGAGATGGCGATGGCCACCCAGTGCATACTTCAGCAGAAGCCCAAGTCTATGAGTATCAGGGTTGAGGGAGAGCTGGGCAAAGGAGTTACGGCCAAAGACCTGGCACTTTTCCTGATGATGAAGATAAGTACTTCCGGGGCTACCGGCTACTTTGTTGAATATCGCGGCAGCGCGGTTCGGAGTCTCTCCATGGAGGGCCGCCTTACCCTTTGCAACCTGTCCATCGAGATGGGGGCGAGGGGAGGATTCATCGCACCGGACGAGAAGACCTTCGAGTACCTGAAAGGCAGGGAGTACGCTCCCAAAGGTGCCGATTGGGACAAGGCTGTTGAGCAGTGGAAGAAACTCTGCAGCGCGGAAGATGCCGTGTTCGACCGTGAATTGGTGTTCGATGCCGCAGAAGTCCGACCTATGATTACATATGGTACCAATCCTGGAATGGGTATGCCGATAGACGGCCGTATCCCTGCTGACGCTCCCGCCAAGTCTTTGAACTATATGGGATTCGAAGCAGGGCAGAGCCTGCTCGGGCATAAAGTGGACTATGTGTTCCTCGGGGCCTGCACCAATGGCCGCATAGAGGATTTTCGCGCCTTCGCTTCCATCGCTGCCGGCCGTAGGAAAGCCGACGGTGTGGTGGCCTGGCTGGTCCCCGGTTCGCAGGCAGTTGCACGGCAGATACGCGAGGAAGGTCTGGACAAGGTTCTGGAGGCCGCCGGCTTCGAGATTCGTCAGCCCGGATGTTCCGCCTGCCTTGCCATGAACGACGACAAGATTCCTGCCGGTAAATATTCCGTATCTACCAGCAACCGCAATTTTGAAGGCCGTCAGGGTCCCGGCTCCCGCACAATGCTCGCCAGCCCCCTCACGGCCGCCGCCGCTGCAGTCACCGGTGTTGTAACTGATCCTAGGACATTGATATAGTGATGTTAATAAATAAGTTGCTTCAATTTTCAGACTACGCCCCTTCGGGGCTATCCCTCCCATCCGTCA
>JAGAAU010000058.1 GCA_017615135.1 Bacteroidales bacterium
AGTGGGAGGGATAGGACCGAAGGTCCGTAGTTTCTCCGAACCGCAGCAGTCCCGGAACCCGTTATATAATTCTACAATCCGCGGGCTTTAAGGAAAGCCTTTTGGTCTGGCTTGCGGCCGGCAAAGGACTCGAAGAGCGTCATAGGCTCTTCGGAACCGCCCTTCTGCAGGAAGGTCTCCTTGAAACTGCGGGCGAGCTCAGGATTCCAGACGTTTCCGGAAGCCTCGAAGATGCTGAACGCATCCTTGTCCAGGACTTCCGCCCAAAGGTATCCGTAATAACCCGCATTGTATCCGCTGGAGAAAATATGATTGAAGTAGGTGGTGCGGTAGCGGGGCGCAATTTCAGGAATCAGGCCCATCTCTGCGCACACCTTGGCTTCAAAGGCATCTATCCAGGCGGCCGGATCGTCGAAAGCCTCGTCCGGAATCTCCGAAAGTTCGTGCCACTTCATGTCCAGAATCGACGCAGCACAAAGCTCGGAGGTCATAAAGCCCTGATTGAACTTGAGTGCATTGTTGATTTTCTCCACCAGCTCCGCAGGAATCACCTCGCCCTGTGCGTTGCAGGCATAATCGGCCAGCAACTCGGGCTGGAAGGCCCAGTTTTCATTGAACTGCGAGAGCATCTCCACATAATCGCGTTTCACGTTAGTGCCGCTCACACCTTTATAATGGCAGCGGGTAAGAAGCCCGTGCAGGGCATGTCCGAACTCGTGGAATACGGTCTGAATCTCGTCCACGGAGAGATTTTCGTGGAGATTGCCTACATTCACTATTATAGGACGGACATCCGTTCCATCCGGAGTAACGTACTGCTCGCGCACATTGTTCATCCAGGCGCCGCCCCTCTTGCTTTCGCGCGGGAAATAATCGGTGGTGAAAATGCCGGCCAGAGTTCCATCTGAATCTATAATCTTATAGGTAGCAACCTCGGGATTATAGACAGGCACCCCGTCTATGCGCTCGGCCTTTATGCCATAGAGTTTCTCGGCGGCCAGGAAAATACCCTTCACTACGTTGTCTATCTGGAAATAGGGCTTTACCTGCTCCTCGTCCAGATCGTAACGGGCCTTGCGGACTTTCTCGGAATAATACCACCAGTCCCAGGGCTGTATAGTGCTGCCTGCAGGAAGTTTGCCGGCGCGGATATCTTCATCCATAAGGGCCTGCATATCTGCAAGTTCCTCACGGGCACGGGCGGTCGCGGCAGACATTACCGGTGCGAGGAAAGCATCCACGGTAGCGGCGTCGCCGGCCATCTTAACCGCCAGCTCGTATGCAGCCGGAGTATCGAATCCAAGCAGATTGGCCCTGCGGATGCGGAGCCGCATTACCTCGAGGGCCAGACGAGCATTGTCGTTGTCGTTTCCGCGATGGCCGCGGGAAGTATAGAACTCATTGTAGCGCCGGCGGAGTTCCCGATCTTCGGTAGTAGTCATCTCGTCCGGATAGGCGCTGACGCTGAAGCCGAATTCCTCGCGGAAAGCATTGGATTCCGCAAGAATATTGTTGCCTATCTTCTGCGTCTTGAGGGAAAGCTCGGAATTGATTTCCTGCAGTTCCGCCTGGGCTTCCGCATCAAGGCCTACACCGTTACGCTCAAAGGATTCATACAAGCCCTTCAGGAGCATCTGCTGCTCACGGTCAAGGGATTCGCGCTCTCCGTTCCAAACGGCGGCCACTCTCTCGTACAAAGCTTTATTGAAGCTGATGGCGTCTGAATGGGCGCTGAGAAGAGGAAGGGCTTCCTCAACCACGGCGTCCAGCGCATCGCTGCGGTCTGTTTCGTGCAGATTGAAGAGCACACCCGAAACCTTACCGAGCAGCGCTCCGCTACGGTCCAGGGCAGCCACAGTATTCTCAAAAGTGGCGGCTTCAGGGTTGGAAACTATAGCCTCAACTTCAGCGTTCTGCTGCTTCATGCCTTCCTTCAATGCGGGAAGATAATCTGCAACACGAATCTTTTCAAAAGGAGGAATGCCATACGGGGTATCCCACTCTTCAAAGAAAGGATTCACCCGGGTACACGATGCCATAAGCAGTAGGGCAAACGGAAGGACTAAATACTTTTTCATTTGTAAACTTTTTCTCCGGTATTGGAATATACCCAGTCGTCCGGGGAATTGACCACCAGCTGGAGGCTTCCCTGATAGATAGTAAGGATACCGGTCATATCCAGGGCGCGAGTACCGGCGAGCACATCCGCGGGGATTTCATAATCAGCGAACTTGCAGAAACCGCTGGTACGGACCTGAATCTCCGTACGCTGGCCCTCAAAGTACTGGCTCACGCTGTAAGCGGCCTTCTCCACGTTGGGATAGGAGCCGTCTCCGCGGAAGTCTGCGAGAGTCTGCCCGGTAAAGGTGTTGCCACTGCCAACCTTGCAGTCGTCCCATAGCCCGGCCTTGAGGTATTCGGCCATTTTCTGCTTGGACATTGCCCAGGTGGTAATACCATGAGTTTTAGAGGCACCGTTGGTATCGGAAAGGAACACCCTGTTGGTGTACTGGGTCTTGTCTTTGGTGGAATCCAGATAGAGCAGCACAAAGTTCTGCTGCTTATAGGTCATGTTCTTGATTGTCACCAACTTGCCTAGATAGGGATTGGTAGACTGGTTGTCAGACTTACCGGGCATCATGGCCGCAGTCAGCTCGATGGGCTCCGGCACCTCCGCATAGGCTCCCCTGGTTATGTGATAATCTACGAGGAGAGGGGCTTCGATGTAAGAGGTCTCATACTGGCCAGTAGGGTCGTTGAACCCTATCTGAACCATACCCATACCGCCGTAATTGCCGGTCTTGTAGCCGTACATACCCACACACAGGTCTCTGAGGTTTACATAAACCCACTGTCCCAGACGATATTCGTTATAGAGGGCGTTGCGGCCGACCTTGATTTCTATTCCGCCGGTCTCGTCCTGCATATAGAAACTCTTGTAGAAGTTTCCGGGCTGGTCTGTGGTAACCACCTGTCCTCCAATTATTATGTCCTTTGTAACCTGGAAGGGCTGGGTAACGTTGTACATCGCACAAACCTCCTTGATGGTATGCGTGGGCGTGAGAGTCTTCTGCTCGTATTTGTTGTAATTCAGGTCAGACTCTATGTAAAGGGGCTCTATGTCGCAGGATGCGAAAGACAGCGCGGCGACAAGGGCGAGGCAGATTGAATATATCTTTTTCATTGCTGGCTTCTTTTAGAATCTGAAATAAACATTCAACATATAATTGATTCCGGGCATATAGAAATACTTGGAATCGAAGCGGTAGTAACGGTCCTTGGCGGTGCTGGAGATAAGACGCGTCTGCTCGTAGCCGCCGGTCTTGACTCCACGGTTGTTCAGGATGTTGTTTACGCTGAGCGAGAATCCTATCTGACGGTTCTTGACAAACCAGCTCTTACCAACGCTGGCATTCAGCAGGAAGGCGGGGTCGAAGCGCTCCTGCGCGGTCATCTCACGGATGATGCCGGGATTGCTCTCGGAACCGCGGCAGGCAAAGCTGGTACGATACAGAGGGTTCATATCCAGATAAGACCAGTCGAAATACTGACCGTTCACTTCAATATACCAGTACTTGATGGTATAGTTGAGGGCAATCTCGGCGGCGAGCTGAGGGCTGCCTGCAACATGGTGCCTGTCGTATCCGGTTATAATGAAGTTGCCTTCAATGTCGCGGTCGTAGATGGGCATACCCTCGGCGGTGTAGCCTGCAATCTTGAACTGGGGAGTCTTGTCCCACCAGGTAACGTCCTCATCGCGGATGACCTCGGCGCTGTTGTCTATGGTCTGCGTCATATGGGGCGTGCTGGTATAGACGTGCTGCCCAAGGCTGAGGACACCGGAAATGCTGAGTCCCTGCACTGGCAGAGGCACGCTGACTCCGAGTTCCAGACCAAGATGGCGCTGGCTGATGCCGGTCATTGCGAAGTTGGTGAAGGAGTTCTGGGAATCGTCATAGAAGCTCATAACGTCGGACTGGTCCCAGATATTGGTGTAGTAGAGACTCAGCTTGGCGCTGTAGCCGTTGGTGCTGAGCTGATAGTTGATGTCCGTAGAGAAGGTCTTCTTGGTGGTGAGACCCTTCACGAGGGTGTTGCGAGTACGGGGCGAGATGAAAGCCTCGTTAAAGGTGGGGGCGTCGTTGAAGAAGCCCGCATTGGCCCAAATCCTGTGTCCGCCCACGAAGGAATATCCTGCGGAGGCCTTGGCCGAATAGACGAAGAACCTGCTGACCTCCGATTTACCCTTGGAGCTTACCACCTTGCCGTCTGCATCGCGGGTGGTGAGGTTCACCCCGTCAATGACAATGTCGCGGCCGTAATCGTCCGTTCCGGCAAAGAGTCCCTTGCGCACAAGGCCTTCACGCCAGAAAGCGTCGTAACCGGCGGAAACGCCCAGGTTGGCAAAGAAATTCCCCTTCACAAAGTTGCAGTTGGCCCAGAGATTGGCGCGACGCACCTGCGCGAGGTAGTCGTAACCGTACTTGCCGCCTTTCACCACCTTCTCGGCCTCTCCGTGATTCACCCAGTAATCCAGGTCGTTCTGAATCTTAGCCTCGGAAATCGCAAAATCGCGCTCGGCAAAGGAGTCTATGTTAAGGAAGTACTGGCCGCCCAGAAGGTCCGCCATCTTCTTGTAGTTCTCGGTGCGGTTCCACCTGAAAGTGAGGCCCGCAGTGAGGGTGAACGGATCAGAAATGCGCCATTTGATGCGCTCAGACAGGTTTATGTCATTCTGGTCTACATGACGCTCTTCCTGTGCATATTTGCTGCGGCCGTCGGCGTTGTTGGCATTTACGTTATAGAGACGGTCCCAGTCCAGATGACGGTATTTCTCGTATTCGCTGCCGGAGGCGGTCCAGGCGTAGCGCATCCATTCGGCCTTCTCGGGGTTATCGCGCGCAATATCCTCTTCTTCGATGTAGGCGAAGCTTGGCAGGTTGCGGTAATAATCCGGACGGGGGTCCTGGGCATCGTACCAGTCGAGTGCGGTATAACCGTTGAGACCGGTGCGCCAGAGCAGGGTTGTGGAGGAGGAGAACTTGTCTGAAGGAGTGAAGTCGTACTTCAGCACCGTGATAGGCTCGAAGGTCTTACGCATACGGGAGTTGCGCCTCTTGCCGTTCTGGTATCCCCAGTTGGAGTTATACATATTGTCGCCCATCAGGTCATATACCTCCTGGGTGGATGCATTCTGGGTTCCGCGCATACCCGGAGTGGCAAAGTGGAAGAGAGCCAGCGAATGCTCGTCTCCAAACTTTTTCTCAACTCCCAGATAATATGCGAGCGAACGGTAGAACACTCCCTGCACCCAGTCGTTGTTGCCGAAACGGGCCGATGCGCTGAAGGCGTAGCTCCAGCCGTCGTCCCTCTGCCCGGATGCATAGGTGAGCATCAGGCGCATGCGATACATCGCGCTGTTGGTGAGAACGCTGGCGCGAAGGCCCTTACGCATGTTGGACGGATTACCATAAATGTTGGTAACTCCGTTATAGCCGCCCAGAGCATAATCGGAAGCCTCCAGGGAATTGCTGGTAGCCTTGCTGCGGGTAACCTCGTTGAGGCCGGACCACAGAGACCAGGGCGAATAGCCGGTAATGGCGTCGTTGAGCTTGACTCCGCCCAGCAGCACATCCTGAGTCTCGGAATTGTATCCACGATTCTTGAAACGTACGCTGCTGAAGCTGTACCCCACTATATTTGAGTACACATCATTGGAAAACAGCACGGTGGGAGAATCGGAATAACCGGTGTCTGCAAGATCGAACTCTGCAAAGTCAGAACTGTCTTCATTCAGGTCCTTGGCTTTGGTGGGACTGAGGCTTATGTTGAACAGATCCCTGACTCCGCCGCTGATGGCGATGTTCACCTGCGCGGAAAGATAGCCGGGGGCCGATACCAGAAGGGTCCAGTTGCCATCTTCGTATCCGCTGAAATAGAAACGACCGTCGGCATCGGCGGAAATGGTCGCGGCCGGCTTGCCGTCCCTGATAATCTCAATGCTGGCATTTGCAACCGGGCTGCGGTCTGCACGGTCGATGACCGTTCCCTTCGCCCCGTCCTCCGGCGCCTGGGCCGAAATCGGCAGCAGCGCGGCCAGAAGGGTTATTGTGGTTAGAATAGCTTTTTTGAACATACTACTTTCCTACTATAATGTATGTGGGATAATGGTCTGAGTAACCTCCGATGAACGCACCTCCGGAGAATGTGCGGAAAGGAGTGCCCTTGTACTGGCCTTCCTGAGTGGTCATGAAGGGTTTCTGGAAAACCCTGCCGTAGAACTGCTTCTTGCCCTGTTTTACTATAGGGAGAAGCCTCAGGGTGCCCTCGGGAGCCTCAACGAGATTGTAGTTCACCAGTTCCTGGTCGAAGATGCTCCACACACCGCGATAGGCAAGTGTGCCGTAACCGGCATCGAGCATAGACCAGTATGGATTGTAGAAATCGTCTTTGCCGAGACCTTCTATGTCTTTCTTTCCGTGAAGATATTCAGCCATACTTTCATTGAAGGGGTCGTCGTTCATATCGCCCATCACTACTATCTTTATTCCGGGATACTGCTCTTCGAGCGCCTTTGCGTGCTGATAGATGATTTCGGCCCCGCGCGAACGCAGGTCGGCCCCCTTGCCGCCGATTCTCGAGGGCAGGTGGGTTACATAGAAGGCGAACATCTCCCCGGCGATATTGCCGCGAACCATCAGCACGTCCCTGGTGCGGAAATTCTCCTGCTCCTCCGGCGAAAGGGTGATGGCAACCGAAGTACCTTCGAAAGTATAGGGTATGGAGACACTTTCGATGTACTCGAACACATCGGGACGATACAGCAGCGCGCAGTCTACACCGCGGCGGTCCGGACCGTCGTAATGCACTATCTGGAAGTTGGCGTCGAGAATCTGGGGATCGCTCACAAGGTCGTCTATAACCCTGCGGTTCTCTATCTCGCTTATTCCGAGAATGGCATGGTAGCGGCGGTTTTCCTTCTCCATGGCCTTGATAACCCTGGCCATATTGGACAGTTTCTTCTGATACTTGGCCTCCGTCCAGTTGTTGGAACCTTCCGGCAGGAACTGATAATCGTTCTTACCTTCGTCGTGAACGGTGTCGAAGAGGTTTTCAAGATTGTAGAAACCAATCACATAGCTCTGTCTTACCTTTTGCGCCGACGCCTGGAATCCGGAGGACAACAGGAGTACGACGGGGAGCAGAAGCAACGCATGCAGCAGTTTTCTTTTCATTGCGTAGTTTAATTAGACGCCCACCAGGGGTCGTATGTAGATTCGGTCTTGTCGGCGAAGGTCACGCCTATTGCAGAGGGCAGATTTACGAAGAAATCCATGCCGAGCTTTTCTTCAATGGCGTCGATGGTCATCGCCTGTGTCATAATTGTGGTCTTGTTGTCGGTATAGTCTGTCCTGTGTTCGAAGTAGAAGGCTATACCGGTATAGCCGCCAGTAGAATTGGTATACCCTATCGTGCCGTTGCGCTTATATCCGAGCAGAACCTTATAGTACCCGACCGGAATGGTGACTTGCTTGCCTCTGTTGTCCAGGGCATAATCCACCGCCCCTTCGAGGTCCGCGCCCGTAACCACATAGAGCGTATCGAACTGATAGGACCAGCTGCGCACCATCCCCTCCAGGGTTGCCCATATATTCTGATTGAATCTGGACATCTGGGGAGTCATATTTGTGCCATAGAAGGTAGTTTCATTGACGCCGGCTCCAAGGCGGTCTGCCGAAGGAAGCTGATGTCCGCGGTCTATGGACACGGTTGAACTGCCCTTCTTGAACCCGCTGTAAAGCGTCGGCTGATATTTCTCCGGAACCTTGGGGTCCAGCCCCCAGACATCGGTGCGCGAACCGCTGCCGGCCAAAGTCTTGTTCAGAGGATAGGCCACCCAGATGGAAACCAGCGCCGCCGGATCCAGATAAAAGGAATAGTTGCGGCCGCTATAGCTTCCCACGGTCATGTCGTGAGTGAAGAAATAACAGGAGGGATTATTGAGCGCAGGAAGTTCCATCCATGCGCCCGGAGTATCCGGCTTCAGGTCTGTAACGGCAGAGGCGTTCTTTGTTTCCTGGGTAAAGATCGCCTGTACGGAAGACTTGCTCCCCTTCAGGGTAAAGATTACGCTTCGGTTTTCGGCGGCGGCATTCGCGGTCCAGGTGAAGACAATCCCTTTGACCGACCCGGAACCGGAGGTCTGGGAAAGCTCTCCCCAGGCATTACCGCCCCAGTCGGAAGTAATGGTCCAATCGTTGGTTGCAGTTACGGAAACGAACTGCGAGCCGGCGGCACTGCCTGCCTGGATTATCGGGATATTCAAAGCGAGCAGTTCCTGTACCGTCCCGTCGTCGGGAACAGTACAGGAAAGCATCGACATTGCGGCAATCGTCGCTGCCGCCAGAAGAACCAATCTGGGTTTCACAGATTTTATTCGTACGTGAGGGTTATGGTCTGGAACTGGGCGTTGTAGGCATTGGTGACAAGAATCCTGTATGCGGCACCTGCCTCACCGGTAACATCCCAGGAATACGCCGTTCCCTTCTTAATCTTGTCGGAATTGATACCAAGCTTCGTTCCATCTGCTTTGGCAATGTCGAGAATCACATTTTCGGAAGCGCCCGCACCGGTAAGGAACTGGACATTCACAAGCGCCTTGCCCTCTATGGCGGGAAGCTGGATATAGGAGTCGGCCTTACCTATGAGCAGGTAATAATTCTCACCGCTCTTTGCCTGATAGGCGTTGGTGGTAGCGTGAATGATAAATTCATGGCCACCGAGCGTGTAAGTGCCGTCCTTCACGCCTGCAGAACTACCCTGAGGCAGATCCGAAATCTGCTTCGTAAAGTCTACCGACACGGTTTCCGCGTTACCGGCAGAAGCCTTCTTCTGGGTTACCACAACGGTGAACTCTTTAACGGGAGCGGGATCTTCCGTGCTGACCTTTACGGTATAGACCTTGGCGTTATCGGCATCGGTATTGGCAGGAAAAGCCAGGGCGACAGTTGCCTCTCCGCTTCCGGAAGCCGGGGTGGCGGTGAGGTTGGAGTCTTCGCAGCTGACCTTCCAGCTTACATTGCCGCCGATACTGAAGCTGGCAGACTCGTCTGACGCAGCAACGGTAATGGCAGTCTTGTCTACAGAAAGCACCGACATGTCTGAAGCCTCGACGGAAACCGCAATGATATTATGGTATTTGGAAGAAGACAGACCGTTGTAATATCCGGTTACCTTGATAAGCTTGCCGACGAGGGCGTCCAGACCGAGGGACTCGAGAGGCAGTGAAATGCTGCCCTGCTTCGTGGCGCCGGGAACCTCGAGGTTATAGTACTTGGTACCATTGTTCTCGCTGGTGCTGAGGGTGCCGGTAAAGCTTATGAATGTAGCGGTGGCGGAGGTGTAGGCGTCGAATCCCGACGTAATGTCTGCCGCCTCGGGATAGGTTACGGTGGCGGAGGAAGATACAACCTTAACCTCTGAAAGGGAAACCACCTCTGGAACACCGTTATAGGCAGCGCGGGCGCCATTGAAAGTAATCATGTCGCCGATGGCCACGCTGGCAAGGGCGTTATTGTCGTACAGATAGACGTTTCCGGTATTGTCGGAAACCACTACGCCGCCGGTAGATTTGGCGGTAACAAGCATGGCGGTGCCGCAGCTGAACTTGGTGTTTGCGGGCAGGTTGATGATTTCCCCCACAGTACTGCACTTATTATCGGAAGGAAATACGGTCTCTCCGCTGTCTACGGCATCGATGAAGAAGTTCTGAACTTCATAGGTGCCGGCCTTGGTGGCAGTGGAGGTGTATACGAGGGCCACTTTGATCTTTCCGCCGAGGAAAGCCTTGAGGCTGATCTTGCCGGTGGAAACAAACTTGAAGTCGGCTGCAGGATAGGTGGGGATTACGAGCTCGACGAACTCTCCGCCGTCCTTGCTGACCTTAAGGGCAACCTCGCTGGCTACAGATGCGAAATATTTGCATGCATGATCGAAGGTGAGGGTAGCGGCAGTTGCCGAAGTAAGGTCTATCTCGGGACTTACCAGCCAGGCTTCGGATGCATTGTTGGTGCTGTTGAGATAAGCAGTAGCCTTTGCGCACTTGTAGGTGGCGGCGTAGGTCCACACGTCCTTTGCAACGGTACCGCTCTTGATTTCTTCAGTGAATGCGCCGAGGCTGGACGCGAAGGTTTCTGCAAAGATATGGTCGGCCATGGAAGGAGCGGTGTAGCTAAGGATTGTACCGCCATCCATCTCGTGCACGGTAGTTCCGTCGGTCTTGTCGAACCTCTTATAAACGCCCTTCACCCTTGCGGTACCACCGTTTTCGATGGAGAAACTGCTAAAGTTCACGGGTTTATAGATTTGAACGGACTCGGTGCCGTCTGAAAGGTAGAAATACTGATAGGAACTGTTCACGTTGCTCACGGTTCCCTGAAGCACATACGGGTTCTGGGTATCGGCCTTGTTGATGAATTCCGCAACGGTAATGACTTCTCCGTCGCCTTTGTCGCCGCTCTGGGTTACAGTAACGGTCTGTTTGTGGATGATGTTGCCGTAGAAGGTGATGGTGGCGCTGCGGTCATTGTCCGGATTGGCGAGCACCTGGAAAGACACGGTAACTTCATCATTGGAAGCCTTGCCGGATTCCGGAGTGATGATGAGCCAGGCCTTGGCCGCATCGTCGTAACCCTGGAGCCCCCAGTCGAGAGTGGCTTTAAGGGTTATGGTCTTGGTTTCGGCCGCAGAAGAGAAGGACAGTTCGTTGGCGGAAACGGTAACTTCTTCGGGGCCAAGTTTCTGCTCGGGCTGGCAGGCTGCAAGGAGCGCAGACCCGGCAAACAGGATTGAGACAAATTTTTTAAGGTTCATATTTAGCGTTGTTAACAGTTTCTAATAGTTTCCAAATATACGAAAGATTTCTTTTATTTCAAGTGTTTCAAGTCTTAAAAAAAGATAGTATCTTTGCGTCGCCTGAATAAGGAAAAAACTGTTCAACCTTATAAACTGTTTTATGAAAAAATTCCTAAAGTTTTTGTTGTCGTGCCTAGCGGCAGCAGCTTTTGTCGTATCCGCTCATGCACAGGTTACGACTTCTGCACTTAACGGAAAGGTTGTGGACGAAAACGGCGAGCCTCTGGCAGGGGCCGCCGTTATTGCTATCCACACCCCCTCCGGTTCCCAGTATTATGGAATTGCCAACGAGGAAGGACGTTACTACATCCAGGGTATGCGCCCCGGCGGCCCTTACGAGGTAACCTTCTCCATCATCGGCAACCAGACGGTTATGGTAAAGGACATCAACCTGCCCCTCGGCGAGTCCGTGCAGCAGAACGCTGAACTGAAGTCGTCTTCCGAGAAACTTGCTGAAGTAATGGTTGTGGCTTCCAGCACCAAGTTCTCAGCAGAACAGACCGGAGCGGCCACAAACATCAGCAACCGTGAAATGATGAGCATGCCGACCATCAGCCGCAGCATCACCGACATTACCCGCCTCTCCCCTTACGGCGGAAACGGAATGAGCTTTGCGGGCACCGACGGCCGTACCGCAAACTTCACCGTTGACGGAGCAAACTTCAACAATAACTTCGGTCTTTCCTCCAACCTGCCCGGCGGCGGATCACCTATTTCCATCGACGCCATCGATGAACTTCAGGTGGTTATCTCCCCTTACGACGTTCGCCAGAGCAACTTCAAGGGCGGCGGAGTGAACGCCATCACCAAATCCGGTACCAACACCTTCAAGGGATCGGCCTACGTATATCACCGCAACGAGAACATGCGCGGCAACACCGTAGCCGGCACCGAGCTTTCCGGAGCGCGCGAGGTAGACCGCAACACCACCTACGGCTTCACCCTGGGCGGCCCCATCATCAAGAACAAACTGTTCTTCTTCGTCAACTTCGAATATGCCCAGACTCCTTCCGTGGCAGTTCGCTGGAGAGGCTCGGAAGACGGCATTGGCAACGAGGCCCTCAGCCTGTCCTACTGCACCCTTGCAGACCTGGAGAGAGTAAGGCAACATACCTTGGATACTTATGGCTATGACACAGGTTCCTATACATCCTTCCCCGCAGACCAGAACAATATCAAGGCCCTTGCGAGAATAGACTGGAACATCAGCGACAAACATCACCTCGCCCTGCGTTACAACTACACCAACAACCTGGTATGGAACGGCCCCAACGCATCTTCGATGGACGGCGGCACCCGTTCCCCCTACGCACGTACGTCCGTATACTCGATGTCGTTCGCTAATTCAATGTACTCGATGAACAACCTGGTTCACACCGCTTCAGTCGACCTCAACAGCCGCCTCAGCGACAAAGTGTCCAACCAGTTCCTCGCCACCTTCTCCATGCTGAACGACGTGCGCGGCTCCAACTCCGCAGACTTCCCGTTCATCGACATTCAGGACGGCAGTGGCGAGAACGTGCAGTACATGTCACTCGGTTATGAGTTGTTCACATGGAACAACGCCGTAGACAACATCGTAGCCAATATCAAGGACGATGTTACCATCTCCCTCGGAGCCCACAAGCTCATGGCCGGTCTAAGCTATGAATACCAGATGGCAGACAACCAGTTCATGCGCAACGGTACCGGTTACTATCGCTATGGCAGCGTTGACGATTATATCAACGGGGCAACTCCCGAGATTGTCGCCCTCACCTACGGGTACATCAAGGACGGTTCAGACGAGCCCGAGTTCGCCCCTGCAGCCCGCGTTCAGTTCCACAGGGCAAGTATTTATGCTCAGGACGAGTGGGCGGTCAACAATAAGCTGAAGCTCGTAGGCGGTGTACGCTTAGACGGACTTTTCTTCGACAACGGAGACCTTATGACCAACGCGGCCATCAAAGCCCTTGATTACTATCCCAAGACTTACGGATACTCCCTCCAGCACATAGATACCGGCGTATGGCCCAACACCACCGTCACGGTATCTCCGCGCATCGGATTCACCTGGGACATCCTCGGCAACAAGAGCCTCAAGCTCCGCGGAGGCACCGGTCTCTTCTCCGGACGTATTCCTCTGGTATTCTTCACCAATATGCCTACCAACAGCGGCATGGTACAGTATCAGGCAGCCCTTAACGCCAACTCCAAAATCAACGGCACTCCTGTTGATATGAGCCAGTTTGCCGGCGGAGTCCTCACCCGTGAAGAGCTTTACAAGAAACTCATAAGCATGGGACTGCCCGACAAGGTCACCCCTGAATCCGGAAGCAAGCCTTCGAGTATTTCTGCCGTAGATCCCAAGTTCAAGATGCCTCAGGAATGGAAGACCTCCCTCGCATTGGACTACAGCTTCCCCACCTCCTTCCCGTTCTCGGTATCCGTAGAAGGAATCTTCAACAAGACCGTCAACGACGTTACCATGACCGACTGGAGCATGAAGCCGGTGGAGAGCTTTGCCACCTTCAACGGTGCCGACAACCGCCCCATCTACCCTGCTGACTTCCGCAACGGAACAAAGGCCTTCGTGCTCAGCAACACAGACCTCGGCTACGGCTGGTCCACCAACGTATCTGCAAAGATCCAGCCCATCCCCGAACTCAACTTCTACGCCGCATACTCACACGTAGAGCGCTATGAGATTACAGGTATGCCGGGCTCTCAGGCAGAATCGGCCTTTACCTATGTTCCCACCGTCAAGGGTCCGAACAACATCGCGCTTCACAGTTCCCAGTACGTGACTCCGGACCGTATCATCGCATCCGGCACCTACAACGACAAGTGCGGCAACCACTTCAGCCTCATCTACGAGACCTGGAGGGGCGGATATAACTACTCCTACATGCTTGCCAACGATATGAACGGCGACGGCTACCAGTACGACGCCCTCTACATACCTACCGACGAGCAGGTGGCCAACAACGAATTCCGTTTCGTCTCCGAAGACGACCGCAACCGCTTCATGGATTTCGTGCATAAAGACAGCTACCTGAGCAAGCATCAGGGCCAGTATTCAGAGGCCTATGCAGTGTTCTCCCCCTGGGTACACCGCCTCGACTTCTCCTACAAGCACGATTTCAAGTTCAAGATTGGCAACAATACGAACATCATCCAGCTCAGCGCGGACATCAAGAACCTGTTGAACCTCTTCAACAACAGCTGGGGAGTTTCCAACACCATGAACTCCAAGCTCAACGAGGGCCGTATCCTCAAGTACGAAGGTGCAGACGCCGATGGCTACGCCACCTTCTCCACTCCTAAGGCCGTCAGCGGCAACACCCAGGTCTGGGCTCCCAATCACGCGATTGGCCAGTGCTGGTATGCTTCCGTCGGTATCAAATATATGTTCAACTAATAGAAGTACGGCAATATGAAACTTTATAGACTTTTTATCGCACTTGCGACTTCCCTTTGTATTTTCGCCGCTTGCGAAAAGGAAGGTGCCACTTCTCTCGACAGCATACAGCTGGATAAAACCTATCTGTCCATCACTGCAGATGGCGGAGACGCCGTTCTTACAATAAACGCCAAAGAGGCATGGGCATTTGCCAAAGATATTGTCGTAAAAGACAAGGACGGCAATAACGTCTACACAGAACTCCCCACCTGGCTCACCGCATCCACCCTTTCCGGCGAAGCGGGAGAGACCAAGGTTACTTTCCACGCCGACGCCATAGACGGCGGACGTGAGCAGGAACTCCACATCCTTGTTGGAGAGCTTACCCAGTACCTCCTGGTACGTCAGGGTTCCCTTGCCCCCGTCAAGGCCACCTGTAAAGAGGTTATCGCCGGCGCCGACGGCAAGACTTTCACCGTAACCGGAACCGTTACCGATATTGAAAACACTACTTACGGCAACTGGTGGCTGGTAGATGAGACCGGAAAAATCTATATCTACGGTACCCTCGACAAAGACGGACAGGAGAAGAAATTCGCCAGCCTCGGAATCGAGAACGGAGACCAGATTACCGTCCAGGGCCCCAAGACCACTTATGGCGAAAAGATTGAACTCGTGAACGTAACCGTGATAGAGCTGATTAAATCCCTCATCAAGGTTGACACCGAGTCCGTCACTATCGACAAGGAAGGCGGCGAATTTACCGTCAAGGCTGCATATAAGGGCAACGGCGTATTCGTCAATCCTTCTGCAGACTGGATAGTTCTCAACACCATGGATTATGTTGCAGGTGTCCCCACCAAGATTGTTCCCAATCCTGCAGATACCGCAATAATTTCTTTCAAGGTCAATCCCAACGTTGAAGCAGCCCGCACCGGCGAGGTCAAGCTCGTCAGCGGCTCCTCTTCCGCAGTTGTAGCGGTTGGACAGGCCGGCATGGACCTTACCATTGCTGAGATTATAGCTGCCGCCAAGGGCGACATCGTTACCAGCAAGCCTGCCATCGTTACCGCCAAGACCTCTGCCGGCTTCGTAATTGCAGACGACAAAAATGCCGTCTATGTATACGACAACGCAGCCAATGACGTGAAGATTGGAGACGAGGTTGTAGTCAAGGGTTCCAAGACCGTTTACAACGGTGTTCCGGAGATTGAGAAAATCACCGGTGTTACCGTCAATGCAAGCGGCAAAACCGTCACTTATCCTCTTGCCAAGAACGTTACCGGCTACGCCACGGAATACACGGCAACCGAGGCCGAGTACATCACCATCTGCGGCAAGCTGTCCGTATCCGGAAAATACTACAACGTAGCCCTTGAAGGAGTAAACTCCAGCACCAAGCAGGGAAGCATTACCTCTCCCGAGGCCGGCGTTGCTGATTTCAACGGCAAGGACATCATCATCACCGGATACTTCAACGGACTCTCCGGCGGCGGCAAGTATCTGAACGTCATCGCAACTTCCATCACAGAGTACACCCCCGGTGCGAAGGGAACCGTAAGCAACCCTTACGGCGCTCTCGAGCTTGCAGCCCTTCTTGCAGGAGGCACCAAGATTGAGGAGTGTGTATATGTAAGCGGCAAGGTTTCCAAGCTTGTCAACGCTTTCGGCACCCAGTTCGGAAACGGAACCTTCTGGATTTCCGACGACGGAACCTACAACGAAACCGACCCCACCAAGAACTTCGAGGCATATCAGGTATACTATCTCGGAGCCAAATGGTGGGCCGAAGGAGACAGTCAGGTGGCTGTTGGCGACGAGGTAGTGCTCTACGGCAACGTGACCTACTACGCCAAGTACAAGACTCCTGAAACTTCTTCCAAGAAGGCTTATCTGTACTCCCTCAACGGAAAGGTTCAGTAGGCTTCAGCGCAACCACACGAAAGAAGGCGACCATCTCTGGCC
>JAGAAU010000059.1 GCA_017615135.1 Bacteroidales bacterium
CGCAGCATCAAAGAGATATCTGCCATTCTGGGAATTCCGTCCGGCACGGTCAAATATCAGCTCTCAATGGGCCGGAATCACCTTAAACAGTACATTCAGCTATGAAAGATATAGAAGAATTCCTGCAAAATACCAGACCTCAGGTAAAAGAAGATCCCACCTTTATTCTGGAAACCCGCCGCCGGATAGATCAGGTTGAGGGGCTTAAAGCGGAGATGGACCGTCAGCGCAGACATGGACGACGGCTGCTTATCTTTACTTTGGCAGCAGGACTGGTCATCGGTGTTGTAGCTACAGCTGTTGCTTTTCTGTATCCGATTGATGCTGAATTGGTTTTTCCTCAATCTTACCGGCAGTATCTGCTATTGCCCGTTGCGGTTATCGCCATTACCCTGGGGCTTGTGCTTTCCCGCACCCGTTCCTTTTCCTAAATTGCTTATTCCCTGCAAAGCAGGATGCTCAGTTCGTAGAGCAGGTAGAGCGGCAGCGCCAGCACAAACATGGAAACGGGGTCTGCCGGAGTGATGACGGCGGAGATGATGAGTATCACCAGAAAGGCGTAGGCGCGGGATTTCCGCAGCATTTTTCTGGTAACGACGCCCAGCGACGAGAGCATAAGGATAATTGCCGGGAACTCGAAGGCAATGCCAGTCAGCAGCACAAGGGACGCAAAGAGCGAGATATAGGAGCCTATGGTGATGGCGTTGGAGATGCTGTCGCTCACGCTGTAATTAAGGAAAAACTGCAGGCATGCCGGCAGCACCAGAAAATAGCCGGTCAGAACTCCGGCGTAAAACAGAAATCCAGAAAACCCGAATGCCTTCCGTACCGCACGTTTCTCTGAATCGTACAGGGCAGGAGAAATGAAGCGCCAGAGTTCGAAAACCACATAGGGGAAGGCAATTACCAGTCCTGCCACGATGGCGCAGCGCAGGTGCACGAAGAACTGGGCGCTCACTTCCACATTGATGAGGTTCATATCCAGATTCCAGCCCAGGAGCCTGTAAATCCAGAAATCCGGCTTTGTGGGGCGCAGAACTATGCCGTCGAAAAGTAATCCCGGAAGACAGACAGCCGGGATGCAGCATATTACGATGGAAACCAATGAACGGACCAGAGTGCCCCTCAGGACGTCCAAATGTTCCCAGAAGGACATTTCAGAAGAGGCCACCTCTTATTTCTTGTCTTCAGACTGATCTTCTATATCTTTCTTGGCTCCGTTAAGGCCGTCTTTGAAACTGCGGAGGCCTTCGCCGACTCCCTTCATGAATTCAGGAATCTTCTTTCCGCCGAGGAGAATGAGCGCTATTACCGCAATGATAACTATTTCCCACCATCCAAATACCAGAGGAACTATCAGCATAACTATAATGTGTTTAAATTATTTCCATAAACGCTGGAGGAATATAATTCCATAATCCTTCCAGTTATACCACTCATGCCCGCCTGGGGAGAGTACGTATTCGTAATTGTACCCTCGTTTGGCAAGGTCTCGCCGCCAGCATTCCATGATGGGGTGGAAAATGTCGGTCTTCCCAATCATTATTATGTATAGTGCCGGAGGATTCTCAAATTGGGCTACCTGTTTCTGTTTCAGGTTCTTATAGAAGGATGACCGGGGGCTCGACTTAACCACCGAATGTACGAGAGGGGAGAAGAGCCCTACATAGCCGAAACTCTGCGGATGAGTGGCGGTAAGGTGGATTGAGTCCATGCCGCCGAGCGACATTCCGGCTATTGCGCGGTGCTCTTTGTCGGGAATCGTGCGGTAAAGACTGTCTACAGTGTGCACTACTGTTTCCATGAACTCCGATTGGGCCACTCCGGTAATCCCGAAAAAAGATTCGAAAGCATTTTTGCAGCGCGAGTAGGCGTAATCTGCATCGTCTTTATAGGGGTTCAGATTGTTGAAAACCAGAATGGTTTCTTCCATTTTGCCGGCCTGAACCAGACTGTCTGCACAGTCGAGCATATCTGCCCGTTCTATCCAGCTTAGCTCGTTCCCGCGTGCGCCGTGCAGCATATACAGCACCGGATATCGCTTCTGACTTTCATAGTATCCTTCAGGCAGATACACGAACATCCGACGCTCTCGGGGACCGTCCGGAGGAAGGGTTGGATAAGTGACGGATTCAAGGTGCCCGGCGTGTATGCGGTTGATTTTCGGAGCGGGATATGCGGTGTTCGGGGCGTAGCGGGCCGATGAGCAGGAGCATACCAGCAGCGCTGCGAGGAAAATCTTAAATGCTGTTGAATATGAGCGGAAGGATGTCATCAACTTTTTCGAATTTCCAGATTTTGGACGCACCTATCATAATGACGGACATGGGCTTTCCGGCTTTGGTCTGATACTGGGCCATTACCTGCCTGCAGGCTCCGCACGGAGTGGCCGGGCGGTCTGTAAGCCTGCCATGAACTCCTCCCGCCAGAGCGAGGGAAGTCATGTCTCTGTCCGGGTATTTGGCACTTGCGGCGAACATTGCAGTCCGTTCTGCGCATAGCCCGGAGGGAAAAGCGGCATTCTCCTGGTTGGCTCCGCGTACTATCTGCCCGTTGGACATGCGCACTGCGGCTCCTACATGGAAATGGGAGTAGGGGGCGTAGGCATTGCGCATTGCATCCAGAGCGGCGCCTGCCAGTTCCCTGTCTTCGGCATTCAGCTCTTCCAGCGACTTGAACTCTTGGAAATTGATTACTATTTCTTTTTCGTTCATAGATGCGAAATTATTGAATTTCACAAATGTAATAAAAATTGTGTATTTTTGAAATCCAATGAAGGAATATGACGTCATAATTGTCGGAGGCGGCGTTACCGGGGCTTCTACGGCCCGCGATTGCGCAATAAGAGGTCTTTCCACCCTGCTGATAGAAAGGGGAGACATCTGCGACGGCGCATCCGGCCGCAATCACGGTCTCCTTCACAGCGGGGCCCGTTATGCAGTAACCGACATGGAAGGGGCGCGCGAATGTATCCAGGAAAATTTGATACTCAAGCGAATAGCCCGCAATTGTATAGATTCCGTAGGCGGACTTTTCATAACCCTTCCTGAAGACGGAACCGATTATCGGGACAATTTCATATCCAGATGCAATGAGGCCGGAATAGAGACCAGGCTGCTCTCCGCCAATGAGGCGCTTGAACTTGAGCCGTCTCTGAATCCGAGGCTGGTTTCTGCCGTTCAGGTACCTGATGCTTCGGTAGATCCTTTCCATCTGACAGACGTGAACATTATCGACGCCCTCAGGCATGGTGCGCAAGTGCTCAAGTTCCACAGGGTTACAGAGTTTATTGTGGAAAATGGCAGGGTTGCCGGGGTAAAGACCGAGGTGCGCGGAGTGCCGGCTCCAAGGGAGTTTCGGGCGCGAATGGTGGTGCTGGCGGCCGGAATCTGGACTGCAGAGCTTGCGGCAAGCGTAGGAATCAAAATCAATATGCTCCCCAGCAAGGGCTCGCTGATAATTTTCGGCCACAGGGTTTCCCGTATGGTGGTGAACCGTTGCCGCAAACCCTCGAATGCCGATATCCTCGTGCCCGGCGGGGTAGTGAGCGTGCTGGGGACCACCTCGGACCGGGTGCCTATGGAAGAGGTCGATTCCATCTGTGCCACTCCTGATGAGGTGGATTTGTTGGTGAGGGAGGGTGCCATGCTGGTGCCGTCGCTCGCAAATACCAGAGTCATA
>JAGAAU010000060.1 GCA_017615135.1 Bacteroidales bacterium
CCGATGGAAGAAGAAATCGTCGTACAGGGCCCCGAAAGTGCGCTGAAGCCCTTCCGGAAGCGTTTCTGAAGCAGGCCTGATGCGGGGCACATATCGGCCCGGGTGGCGAGGATCTTCCAGGAACAGTCCTTTTCTGCCCCACAACCCCAGCGCCTCGATTTCTTTGCGGGTATATGGCAGAGACGGGTTGAAGTGCCCTTCCGTGCCGCTCTTCTCCTTCACAGGAATCTCCCAGATGCGGAAAAACCCGAGAATATGGTCTATGCGGTAAGCATCGAAATATTCAGCCATTTTACGGAGGCGGCGCTTCCACCAGGAATAGTTGTCCTCCGCCATTTTCTCCCAGTTGTAGGTTGGAAAGCCCCAGTTCTGCCCATGCTCCGAAAAGAAGTCCGGAGGGGCGCCTGCAGTGGAATCCAGGTTGAAAAGTTCCGGATGGAAGCAGGCGTCGGCACTGTCTGCACTCACTCCTATGGGAAGGTCTCCCTTGAAACAGACGCCCTTCTCGCGGGCATAGGCCACCGCGCCCGAGAACTGCCTGTCCAGGTGGAACTGCAGCCAGCGGTGGAAATCTGCCTCAACCCCATCCCTCTTCGCGCAGAAAGCGGCATATTCATCGAGCCAGAAGGCATTGCGGGCGCAGAAATCCCGGAAAGCGGCACTCTGAACATCAGTCTTGCCCTTTGCGGAAAAAGCCGCGCGGAGGAACGCCATTTTGGTGGAGAACACACGGGGGTAATCCAGTTCAGGCAGAGCCTCCAGTTCCTCTTTAACCCTCAGAAATTCAGGAGTTTCCTCAACTCCGACATCCTGCAGACGTATGTACAGCGGATGGAGTGCGAACGACGATACCGGGCTGTACGGGTAAGAATCCGCCCAGTCTCCCTTGCGGGTGGTATCGTTCACGGGGAGCAGCTGCAATATGCACTGCCCGGTAGCCGCCGCCCAGTCTGCAAGCAGCTTCAAATCACTGAATTCCCCTATTCCGAAACTGCTCTCGGAACGCAGGGAGAATACCGGAATTACCGTTCCTGCACCCCGGAATCCGGCAGCATCGAAGCGGGGATTGAGGTGTTTGCGAATGAAGGGACCGGCTCCGGCGGGGGCCTCTATCCAGGAATCCCGTTTAACGCTGCCGCGGAAATTTTCGGGCAGATGATGCACATCCCATTCGCAGCGCTCCACGATGCCGTCGCGCAAAAGCAGATATTCATAGCTGGAAAACTCCTTCCGAGGGAAACGTTTGAAATCCGCAGCCCAGATGTTGTTCCCGGCCCATTGAAGGGGGTAACGTACACCTGTAGAACTCTCTACCGCAAGACTTTCTCCCCACAGGGTTGCATATTCGATTTCCAGCCGCATCATCTCTGTTCTTTAGCTCCGCAAAAATAACAAATTTTTTACAGGGCAGACAGCAGTTCCGCAACGAAGGGACGGGTGCGTGTCTGAGGATGCGGCAGCGTGAGGGCCGGAGAATCCAGCACAAGATTGCCATAGTACAGAATATCAATGTCTATGGTGCGGCTATGGTAGATTCGGGTACCGTCCGGGGCATATTCCGGAGGATCGGTGCGCCCGAGCACCGCTTCCGTCCGTTTGCAGAGCGCGAGCAGTTCTTCAGGGGACAGGCTGCAGGGGAATACCGCCGCCATGTTCAGAAAATCAGGGCCCTCAAAGCCCAGGGCGGCGGTCTCTATCACCGGAGTCTGCTTTACAGGGGCGCTGCCGAGAGCTTCCGATATCATAGCCAGGGCCGCATCGATGTATGCCCGGCGGTCCCCCATATTACTTCCGAAAAGCAGGGTTGCTGGGGTCATTCCAGATCGAATCCGAGCGCGATTTTAGCCTCGTCAGAGAGCATGCTGCGGTCCCAGACCGGGTCGAAGGTAAGTTCAATTGTGCAGGAACTCACTCCAGGGGTAAGTTCCACGCTATGGCGCACATCGTCCATTACCTCGTCCGCCATAGGGCAGGTAGGTGCGGTGAAGGTCATTTTTATGTACACTTCGTGCTCCTTGTTGATATTCAGTTCGTAAATCAGGCCGAGGTCGTATATGTTCACGGGAATCTCCGGATCGTACACCTGCTTGAGCGCAAGGATTACGGCCTCGTAAAGGGGGGCCAGTTCCTGCACATCTTCTGCCGACAGTATTTCTTTTTCCTTGTCAGACATTGTCCTGCGCTGCTTTTTTAATTGTTTCCACCATAGCTCTGAGTCCGCCGGCCCTGGTCGGGGAAAGATTCTCCTTCAGGCCTATTGCATCCAGGAAAGAGAAGTCGTCTGCGGCTATCTCCTGGGGGCTGCGTCCGGAATAGACGCTCACCAGCAGGGAAATTATCCCGCGGGTGATGATGGCGTCGCTGTCGGCAGAGAACCAGAGTTTTCCGTCCTGCAGTTTATAATCCAGCCAAACCCTTGACTGGCAGCCCTTTATAAGTTTATCGTCGGTCTTTTTCTCTTCCGGATATTCACCCAGGTTCTTACCAAGTTCTATGATGTATTCGTATTTGTCGAGCCATTCGTCGTAAAGGGCGAAATCTTCGATCACGTTCTGTTTTGCCGCTTCCAGTTCTGTCATAACCCACTAATTTTCAACGCAGCATCCGCAAAGCCCGCTGCAATGATTCTATGAAATATTCCGCTTCCTGCATTGTGTTGTACGGAGCGAAAGACGCCCTGAGCATACCTGTAACCCCGAATCGGCCCATCAGCGGTTCCGCGCACATCTGGCCGGAGCGCAGGGCCACGCCCATCTTGTCCATCAGCAGGGCGAGGTCTTCGTGGTGGGCGCCGCGGACGACAAAAGAGAAAAGGTTAATCTTATCTCCGGCATCTGCGGGGTTACCGAAGAGTTGCAGGCCCTCTACCGAGGACAGAGATTCCAATATATACTCCTTGATTGCCAGGCTGTTGGCGCTGAACTCAGGAGCGGACATTTCCTCCGCAATTTCCAGAGCCGGGACAAGGGTGGGCACCGCGGCGACATTGGGGGTTCCTGCCTCAAACTTATGCGGGGCCTTTGCGTATGTGCTTGATTCCCAACTAACTGTATCTATCATCTCTCCGCCGGCCATGTACGGTGGCATGGCGTCCAGCCATTTACGTTTGGCATACAGCACTCCTGTGCCCGTGGCCGCATATACCTTGTGGCCGGAGAAGGTGTAGAAATCGCAGTCCAACTCCTGAACGTCCGGCCTGGAATGTACTATTCCCTGCGCTCCGTCTACAAGCACGGCACAGTCTGCCGCATGGCAGATGCGCACAATCTCCTTCACCGGATTGATAATTCCCAGCACGTTGGAAATGTCGGCTACGCAGAGCAGTTTGGCGGCCGGCGTAAGAAGCCCGGGCAGCAGGTCTGTGCGGAGAGTTCCGTCGTCTGCTACCGGCAGTTTTACGAGCTTCGCGCCCTTTCTTCTGCAGAGTATCTGCCAGGGTACCAGGTTGGAATGGTGCTCGGCCTCGGAAACGATTATTTCGTCGCCCTCCTTTATGAATTCTTCGCCGAAGCTGCCGGCCACGAGATTGATGGCCGCGGTATCTCCGGAGGTAAACACGATTTCCGCGCTGTCGGCGGCGTTGATGTGGCGTGCAACCGCCTCCCTTGCCGCCTCGAAGGCCTCCGTGGCCTCAACAGAAGTGCGGTACACCGCGCGAAACACGTTGGCATTGTGCACCAGGGACATTTCTTCCCACTTTTTCACCACGGAAAGCGGGCGAAGGGCGGTAGCTGCGTTGTCCAGGTACACGAGCGGTTTGCCGTAAACTTTTTCTGAAAGCTGCGGAAAGCGTGAGCGTATTTCGTTGACCGACTCCATATAAGCCCACAAATTTAGGAATTAATTCCAAATTTGGTGCAGGGACGCCGTTTTGCTCAAAAATGCCCGATTTTGCGCAAAACCATGTACCCTGGGTACACCATTTTCATCAAAAACAGGGCTTTTTGACAATTTTCGTGACCCTGGACCTGGACTCCGGAAACATGGCCATATACGCATTCAACTGCACCGTATGGAGTTCACCCTATGGGTTCACCCCTCCCACTGCGTGGGCACCTCCCGGTTACGAACTTTATTCGTTTTCTCTTTGCTCGCTCCAGCGTCGGTTTCGTGCCGCGGGTGGCACGTCCCTCCGGTTGCAGACGAATACGTAAGGCTACTTGCTCATTTACTCGGAGTTCCGGGGCAGTGGGTTTCCCTCCGGGGCCCATGGTCGCCCGTGACCATGTGAACGGGAGGCGCCACAAGGAGATGCCCGGTCGCCGCCGGGCATGACGCAGTGGAGGGATGAGCGAAGCGAAAGGCAACCGGAGGGAAGTCACTGCCCCGGAAAACACTAATGATGGTTTTTATCATTAGATTTATTAATTTCGCACTTATCAACAATACAGACTGTCTGAACGATGTACGATTATATCTCAGGGAAAATTGCAGAACTCACACCGACGCGGGTGGTAATTGACAATAACGGCATTGGTTACGGGGCGGAAATCTCCCTGCAAACCTATTCTCAGCTCGAAAGCAGGACCGAAGCAACGGTGTATGTGCTCTCGCAGGTGAACCAGCGGGAGGGCACTTCCATTTATTACGGATTCTTCAGCAAGGACGAGCGTGAACTGTTCCGTCTGATGACGGCTGTTTCCGGGATTGGGGCAGCTACCGCAAGGATGGTTCTGTCTACCCTTTCAGCAGACGAATTCCGGGAGGCGATTCTCACCGAAGATGTTCGTATCATCAAGAGTGTCAAGGGGATAGGTCTTAAAGGGGCCCAAAGGCTGGTGCTGGAATTGAAGGATAAAATCGTTAAGGGCGAGGGGTATGCGGAGACTCTTCCGATTCATTCCGCGGCCGACAGCGGAGCAGCGGCGGAAGAGGCCGCCAGCGCACTGCAGATGCTTGGATTCTCAAAGCCAAATATCAGCAAGGCCCTTCAGTCTATACTGAAAAACAACCCTTCCGCAAGTGTTGAGGAAATTATAAAATCTGCCCTACAGATACTTTAAAGGCAGATTTTAACAATTTTAACGTCCAAAATAAACCAAAAGTACGGCTATATCTGAAGGAGAAATTCCCGAAATTCGGGAGGCTTGGGCTATGCTTGCCGGCTTATAACGTTCGAGCTTCTGACGACACTCAATACTCAAACCGGAAACCCTGCTGAAATCGAATCCTGAAGGAATTGCAAGATCTTCCAGACGGGACATCTTATCGGCCTGACGCAATTCCCTGTCTATATATCCGCGATACTTGATATTTATCTCAGCAGATTCACACACCTCCCGTGAAGGCTTCTCATCGAAGCCGCTCCTTGCGAATGTTCCACGTGGAACAAAATCGAGCAGAGCCTGCAGCTCCAGCTCCGGCCGGGTGGCCAAATCTGAAATCTTTCGCGAATCTGTAAGCGTTGCCGAAGAATTTTCCTCTAAAAAAGAATTCAGAGTAGCCGCAGAAAGGTTCACATTGTTGCAAAGCTCCTCAAGGCGGTTTACAGCATCGTATTTCTTCTGCATCAGAGCGTAACGTTCCTCGCTGGCCAGGCCAATCTCGTGTGCGAGCCCGGTCAGACGCAGGTCTGCATTATCCTGCCGCAGAATTATCCGGTATTCCGCCCTAGAAGTGAACATCCGGTAAGGTTCATCCACAACCTTGGTAACCAGATCGTCTATCAAAACGCCTATATA
>JAGAAU010000061.1 GCA_017615135.1 Bacteroidales bacterium
GACTGGAATTTCCTCACGTGTATATAGTAGGAATGGAAGAGAACCTTTTCCATTCCGGCGCCTCGTTTACCACTCCTTCGGAAATAGAGGAGGAACGCAGGTTGTTCTACGTCGCCCTTACCCGTGCCAAGAAGAGCGTAGAGATATCTTTTGCGGAATCGCGGCTGCGTAACGGCAATTATGAGAGCAATGCCCCAAGCCGCTTTATACGCGAGCTGGATATGGATTGCGTGGCCAATCCATGGGAGCTGCCGATCCGGTCCGGCGGTTCGGCCATGTTCGGTTCTTCCGCCAGGACGGTGGGGGCAGCCGGGTTCGGCAGCTCAGTGAGGTCCGCCCAGACCGGGCGTCCCTTATTCCAGCGCGCCTCCGCTCCGTCATTCAGGCCTTCTGCCCCTGCATCGGCACGCCCGGTTTCGTCATCATCCTCTTCGTCGTACCCGGCGCAGCCTTCCCGGCAAGCCTCCTCGCCGTCATACCCTGGCAGACCTTCTGCCCCTGCACCGTCATACCCTGGCAGACCTTCTGCCCCTGCATCGTCATACTCGGCCAGATCTTCGGCCCCGGTATCGTCATACCCGGCCAGACCGGGTATCTCCCGCGAACTCTACGAGAACTTCGTACCCGTGCCCATGACCGAACTCTACGAAGGCGAACGCGTGGAGCATAACCGCTTCGGCCCTGGGCTAATACTCCAGATAACGGGCGAATACCCCGAACTCAAGGCCAGGGTGCGCTTCGATGAACAGGGGGAGAAACTGCTCCTTCTTAAATATGCCAAAATGCGCCCCGAAAGCGCTTCTGATAAATGAATTTCTCCCTGCGTTCTGTATTGCTGTCCATCCTTCTCATGCTGATTTTCAGCGTGGAACCTGCCGCGCAGAGCCGCAGGGTGGCAATCGAGGGCGTTGTTAAGGAGGCAGACGGCGGCGAACCGGTGGTGAATGCCGCAGTGCAGCTGATCGCCTTGCCAGACAGCTCTATTGCAGTGTCTGGAATCAGCGGCCAGGACGGGAAGTACAGGCTGACGGTCCGGGAAGGAGATTACTTGCTGAAAATCAGCAGTTTGGGTTATGTCTCCCGTTCGCGTGAGATTCACGTTACCCCGGCCGACGGCACCCTGGATTTCGGCGACGATCTGCTGGATACAGACGCCATAGCCCTTAAAACCGCCACGGTAACGGAAAAGGCGCCGCCAATGTCTGTAGTTGCAGACACTCTGGTGTACAATCCCTCCGCTTTCATAGTGGACGACGATGCAGACCTTGCGCAGCTCCTCGACCGTATTCCGGGAATCGAGGTGGATGGCCGCGGGGGAGTGATGCTTAACGGGCGTCCTGTCCGCGAGCTGCTGGTTAACGGCAAGCGTTTCTTCAGCGGCGATGTAAAAGCCGGTCTGAAGAACATTCAGGCCAGGATGCTGGAGAAAATCAAGGCTTATGAGAGGCCTTCGGACTTTGCGCGAATAACCGGAATAGACGACGGGGAAGAGGAACCAGTGCTGGACCTTGTCGTTAAACCCAGTTTCATGAAGGGCTGGAACAATGAACTTCGGGCTGCGGGCGGTACCGGAATCAATCCGGAAGGTGACCTCTCCGGGCGCTATCGCGGCCATTTCGATGCCAACCGTATCACCAAGGAAACCCATACGAGCGTGGTGGCGAATGCCAGCAACATAAACAGCACTTCCTCCAATGTGTCCGGGCGCAATCAGACCGGCAGCGGCTCTTTCGGAGACGGCCATCACGGCGATGCGGGCTTTAGTTATGCTTCCAAGAAACCCGGGAACGTCATGAACGGCAGTCTGAGCTACAACTGGAATTCCCGCTGGCAGGACGGTCGCACCAGGGCGGAAAATATCTCAGCCACAAGCCATTACAACACAGACCAGCTGGCGCAGTCCAAGGCGTTCAATAACGACCTTAACGCCAAATTCGATTATGAATGGCGTCCGCAGAAGCAGTTCACCATCTTCTTCAAGCCCAGCCTGTCTTACCTCGACAGAGGGTATCTTTCCCTGACTCGCACTTCTACCTATAATTCATCGGAGCAGCTCACCAACAATACCAACAATCGGTCAGAGAATTCTTTCCGTCGCGTTGAATCCACCTTCCTGGTGCTGGGGACCTACCGTTTCCCCAAGAAGGGGCGTACCGTTTCCGCGCAGATCCAGGCCCGTACCTTCAATCACTGGGACGGTATGATGTACGACCTGAACACTCACTACCGCAAAATGCACTCGAAACTGGACCCTTCTGCAGATTCCATAAAACTCACCCGCTCGTTCCTGGATACCAGGCTTCAGGTCCTGGACGGGGCTGCCCAGGCTTCGTGGAACGAACCGATTGCCAAAAAGATGCACTTGCAGGCCACCTACCGCATAGCTTACAAGTATTACGACAATGCCCGTTCCCTTTACGATTTCAACCGCTCCTCCTACAATCCCGAATGGAGTCTGCCGGAAACCTATCCCCAGTGGACCGGGCCTGACCGTTTGCCGGACTCCTACACAGATGCCTATTATCCCATGGGCAGTGCGTATGGCACCTATCATTATATCGGGCAGACTCTTACTCTGAACTACCGTTATCTCGGCAAAAAAGTGAACCTTACTGCCGGTGTAACCGCCAATAATCAAATCACCAGGCTGAAATGGCCGGAAGACGGTGTTGTGCGGGACACTTCCGTAGTGGTCTGGAACTTTGCCCCGAATCTCTCGTTGCGCCATAAACACAGCAAGAGTACCTTCCTGGTGCTTACCTATCGCAGCTGGGCCGGGCAGCCTAATGTAGACCGTATGCTTCCCGTGGCCAACAATACCAACCCGCTTTATATCCGCAAGGGAAATCCCGGACTTAAGCCCAGCTTTACCCATGCAGCCAATTTCTCCTTCAATACTTCCAACCTGAAAAAGCATTTCAGCCTGGTGCTCAATGCAGAGGCCAGGATGATTAAGAATGCTGTCAGTTCAAGTTCAGACTACGATCCGGCAACCGGTGTGCGGACGGTAACTCCTGTGAACATAGATGGTACCTGGTCTGCAAAGGGCTCATTGGTTGTTAATTACACTTTCCCCGGCACGCTCCTTTCCCTCTCGAGCAATACTGCCGCAGAATACCAGAACACCCCGTCTTACCTTTACAATTCCAAGCTGAAAGACAACGAGCTGAACATCACCGGGCGTGCGATGGTGCGGGAACGGGCCACGCTGAGCTATCGTCATAAGTGGTTCGAGGCCCTGCTGAACCTTCGCGGGGAATATACCGCTGAACGCAGCAGCCTGCGGCCCGAACTGAACCAGGATCCTTTCACCCTTTCCGCCGGACTTTCCCTTACCGGCCGTCTTCCCTGGAAGATGACGGTAACTGCCGAATTTACAGACTGGATTCAGCGTGGTTTCCTGTACGACGAATTCAACCGGGACTATTATCTCCTGAACGCCCGCATTGCACAGCGCTTCCTGAAGGGCAATCTGATGGTGAGCCTCATCGGCAACGACCTTCTTGGCCAGATGCTCAATCTCAACCGCAGTTTCTCCTCCGAACGCCGTGCCGTCTCAGAATACAACGGCGTAAACCGCTACGTCCTCCTCCAGGTCGTCTGGCGCTTCAAAGTGAATTAGCTGCCAGGGGCAGTGCCTTCACCCCGGTTGCCGTCACGCCGTTCGCCTTCACCCCGGTTGCCGTCACTTCGTTTGCCTTCACTCCGTTTGCCGTCACGCCGTTCATCCCTCCTACTGCTGCGTCATGCCCGGCCCCTTCCCGGCCATTCGGACTTACGCCGCTCCCGGTTACGAACTCCGTTCGCCTTCACTCCGTTCATCCCTCACACTGCGTCATGCCCGGCTCAGACC
>JAGAAU010000062.1 GCA_017615135.1 Bacteroidales bacterium
CGCTGAAGGTGCTACCATCGTAAGAAGCATCTATGCTGGAAGGATATACTGCGAATTTGTCGCCTCCCCCAATCGCAACGGTAAAAGTAGCGTTGTCTCCATCTATATCAGGGTTGTCTTCCGAAATGCCGGAACCACCATTCCATACAACCTTAATACGGTCTGTTGACTTCCAGCTGACGCTGCCGTCACTTGTGTCAAGTGTTGTTCGGGCTTCATCATCACCATTCACAAGCATTGCGGATATGGTAACGGTTGTGAGTTCGCCATTAGAGACTGGACCGTCGTTCTGATTGCCAAATTCCTTCTGGCAGGATGCGGCGGCAAGAACTATCAAGCCGGCGCAAAGTATGTAAAATAATCTCTTCATAGCGGTTACCATTCAAATTCTTCATTTTCACCATCAATATCCCATCCTTCCGGCTTGCTTGCGGGGATGTCAGATTGCGCAATAAAAGACCTCAGGACGACTTTAATTTCACTATAGTCGGGCCTGATGTAACCGGTTTTCTTTACCTTTTTGTCTCTTGAGTACATATTAGTTATGTGTTGATTGGCAAGTTTTACCCAAAGTTATGAAATCTTATCACTACTGATAAATACAACATTCTCAAATAATGATAATATTTTCTCAACTTTACTTGAATAGAAAGCAAATAGGGCGGCAGAATTAACTGTCGCCCTAATTGCTATTTAACCTACGAAACTATTCCGTAGCGAAGGTAATGTTGTCTGTGGTAACGTTTATCGCATTGGCAGTAGCCTGGCCGACAAACTGGAAATAATTACCGGCAGTAAGGGTAACCAGGTTATCCAGGCTGGTGCCAATCTTGCCGCTGACATAGCAATCGCTGAAGGAAGCGGCATGGTTGCAATAACCGAACAGGACACCGTTATAGGTTTGATTGCCTGCAGTGTTCACGGCAGAACCAACGATAGACGCACCTACGCTTCCGCAAGCATTCAACTGTACAGTCTGATTGTTGACAAGGCAAACCACACCGGCTACGGAAACTACAGAGGGCGCAATAAGATTACCACGATTGACACAGCGTGTGAGCACCGAACCGGGACCAGCGATACAGGTTATATTGGCAAGCCTGAATGTTCCGCTCAGGGTGCTGTAATTATTACCATAATTCACGCAGTCCGTCAACATGACATACTGGTTGGCACTTGACGTAATTCCGGAAGCACGGCCGGCATTGCTGAAAATATTACCATGATTCTCACTGTCGGAGATAGTGACTGAACAGCTCGCGCCATTGGTGGATGCAAAGCCGACCAGTCCTCCAACCATGAAACCGTTGGCCCCGTTACCGACATTTCCTCCGTTGGAGAAGATTTCCGTTTCAGAAACGCCGATATTGCCATAGTTGTATAGTTCACTCAGGGAAGAGTTGACACCAGTAGACATGGCCAGACCGACAAGACCGCCGACAACCGTACGTCCGTTTGCAGCATTACTCGGCAATCCGCTCACACCGCCTCCGGTAATGCTTGCATAACTGGTCACATTCTCGACAGTGGCACCCTTGACGACACCGGCAAGCACGCCGAACGCACCACCAAAGGAAGCCGAAACATTCATGGAGCAGGTAGAATCGAAGGTGAGGTTCTTTACGGTAGCACCGTCATCGATGCCTGCAAAGAAACCATAACCGTTCCAACTGCTGGAATTGGAGAAGGACATATCAAGATTGCTGATAGTATGGCCCTGGCCGTCGAAGGTTCCCTGGAAGAGATTACCGGAAGTAGCGAGCGAGGTCGCCGTCCAAGTGGTCATGGAACAGGTTCCGATAGGCGCCCAGTCAGTAATATCTGAACAGTCTATGTCTGCAATGAGTTTCACCACATCTGTGCTGGAAATCTCTCCGTTTCTTACGCTCTCGGCAAAATCGAGCAGTTCCGCGGAATTAGAGATCTTAATAACTCCAGACTCGGGATAGCCGTCCCAGGCTTCGAAGGTAATATCGGTAACATTGGCTTCCATACCGGCCTTTATCTTGCCGATATAGCTCATATAATTGCTTTCTGTCAAAACCACGTAACCGTACTCACCCGAGTTGTAAGATGCAACTGCACCTCCAGCCACAAGACCGGACACAAGATTAAAAGTATTGATATTTGCTATAAGCGTCCCCCTGTATGTGGTAATATCGCCAACTATGAGACCATGGTTTCCACCGCCGGACACTACCACGTTGTTATTGCTAAGCAGACAGGCCAGACCACCTACATGGGTAGAGCTGTTTGTTACAACTACATTTCCGTAGTTGGAGCAGTCTGTCATGGATGCACCCGTGCCCAGAATAACGCAGACACCTGCTATACGGGCGCCTCCGGATCCTGTGAAAGTATTCAGGATATTGCCCCTGTTCTCGCAACCATCCATACAGGTCCTGCTATTAGCGGCGCCAAGGACACCTGCCGTGCGGCCGGTTCCAGATTCCATATTTCCCCAGTTGACACAATCCTCAATCAGGTTGATTACACTTGTTGAGCCGGTTTGTCCAAATCCGGCGATGCCACCTACACAGAAGCCGGTTGCACCGTTTCCGGTGTTGCTTCCCTGGGCCGCGGTTACAGAGCCGCGATTGACAAGGCGGGAAAGGGTGGAACGGCCGGAGGCTGCATCACCATACACATAGCCAACCAACCCGATGCTTGCGCGTACGGTAGAGGTACTGTTAGCCAGAGTAACGGGGATGTAATTTGTAACATCCTGGATTGTAGCGCCATAGCTGACACCGGCAATTACACCGGCATCCATCATGCCCACAGGAGTGACGGTGAACGCTCCGGTATCGCCGGAAACTGCTCCGAATGTAAGGTTCTTAACGGTAGCACCCTTGAGGATTCCGAAGAATCCGAAGGGCTCGCCGGCCGCAGGAGAAGCAGTCATCACAAGATTCTGAAGTGCTTTTCCATTACCGTCGAAAGTGCCTTTAAAGACGGCTCCGGACATAGAATCGATAGACCCGCCGTTGGAAGCGGTCACAAAGGTTCCGTTTCCTATCGGGGTCCAGCTGGAAACGGAGCTAAGATCCAGATTGTTCTTCAAAGTAGCATATACAGTCTGCCAGATTATGCTTCCGGAATTCACACCATCCCTAAACTCGAGCAGGTCATCAACAGTTTCTATATCGAAGCTGTTCACATCCTGAACCTTCATCTGGATTGTGTACTGACTGCCTCCGGCCCAGGTCTGCGCTCCCGGCACAATGGTACGCACATAATTCCCGGCAGAGGTCTGCACCAGAACCGCCAGTACATCTTCAGCCTGGAATGTAACGCCTGCGGCGGAATACATCAGATATGCTTCCAAAATCTTATTGGCAGGCAGGGTTATGCCAGAAAGCGAAAGGGTAAGCTCATCTGTCAACGTTCCCCCGGCATTGGTTGTCGGGAAGAGGTCGCGGCTTGCAACCAGGCTGACGGAAGTGGCATCCTCCGCTTCGGCGGGCAATTGCAGGCGCAGCTGAAGCACTCCGTTCTGAACCAGGCTTCCGCCCTTCTCTTCCGCCCATTCGGCATCGAAACAGGGTTCGGCGTATTCATCGACTCCGGCCAGCATGGCATTGTACTCCAGATGTCCGGTCGAGGAATTTCCCGTCTGGCTCTGTGCGGTATAGGACCGCGCGCCAAAAGCCTCGGCAGAGGTATAAGTGCCGGGGTAGATGATGGTATAGTCGGCTCCTGAGGGCTCGTTCCCTTCGAAAGCAGCATGGTGGGCGGTGAAGCCATCCTTTATGGTAAAGCTTTCGCCGTTTACGGAAATGACATCTCCATCTTCCCAGGCAAGTGCGATTGACTTATGGTCCGCGGCTTCGGTCAGCGACACTCTGGAGAGGGGCTCTTCAGGGATGGAAACGCTAATCGTTACTTTGTTAGCTTCAGGATTAATATCTGTATTGATTTCCTGCGCACAGGAAAGGGCGAGGACCGCAAGGGCCACTGTAATGATTCTTGTCTTCATATTGTAGTCCTCCTTATGCTTCATCGTCATCGTCCAATTCTTCCCAATATACAGACACGTCATTCATGTCCTTGAGCCCTGAAGACAGAACCGCTTTCAAAGGGCTTAAATAATGCAACTCAATTAATGGCTGCGCGTAAGACGCTTTCATAATCGACAAAATTTAATTCTGCTCGACGTAGGTCATATTTGTAATCTTAGACACATAGCTGGCAGTAATGTTAGCTACGTAGGTCATAAAATTATCCTGGGTAATTTCGAACATCTCAGGATCTGCGCCTTCCTTGTAGACACCCAGACGGCCGCTAACCTTCACGTCGGAAATGTGGTTGAATTTGCTGAGATTTCCGCCGATAAGACCGGAGAACCTGCGCTTGGCGCTGTCTGTATTGGGGTCGAAGCCGGAAATGATGGTAGCGGTATTGGCAACCCTCTCCCCGCCCTCGATATAGGCAGTATCGTCGCCAACAAGGGCTACGAGGCCGCCGGTGGTGGTCTTGGAGTCCGTGGTGGTGAGGTCGCCGTTATTCTGGCAGTCTATCAGAGCAGACTGAGCGCTGAGGTTACATACAATCTGACCGATACGGCCGTTCGAGATGGTATTTACCTGAGAGGCGTTATTGGTGCAGGAAGTGAAGATAGTTCCGTAATTTGCGGTAGGGGCGATTCCGGAGCAGCGGCCGATTTTGGCGGTCATGGTACCGTTGTTCACGCAGTTGGTGATACGGATTCTGGAGTCGTCCTTGGCGTTGGTACAGAAGCCGGCAATACCACCGTACATGACACCGGTAGCACCGTTCGCAAGATTGGCCCCGCCATCGGCATTAACAGTTGCAGTAACAGTACAGTTGCGGATATTGCAGTCATGAACGCCGTCCTTGGAATTGACGGTGCTGAAAGCAAAGCCTACCACACCACCGACTGCGAAGCGTTTGCCGGAAACCGAAGCTCCGTTGCAGGTAATCTTTCCGCTCACCTCAATGTCCTCGACGGTGCTGCTGTTGGCGGTTCCCACAACCACTCCGGCATCGGCAGTTCCGGCGGTGGAGAAGGTAATATCGGTCTGAACCTTGAAGTTCTTGACAGTGGCGTCCATGGTATATCCGAAGAGTCCCCAGGTGTTGCCTTCTTCCAGCTCAACGTTGAAATTGAAGTTGCTGAGGGTGTGGCCGCCGCCGTCGAACACTCCCTTGAAGACATTTGCCTGCAATCCGGAAGCGTTGTTGCCATTGCCGGAAGCCGCGATGTTTCCGATAGGAGTCCATGAGTTCAGGGAGCCGAAGTCCAGGTCGGAAGTAAGGGTGACATTGGCAGTAAGGGCGCCCTTGTCTCCTTCGTTCACCCTGGCAGCGAATGCCTGGAGTTCTGCGAGGGAGGAAATGCTGATATTCTCGACCTCTTCGGGATCTTCTTCACCGCCACCGCCCTCACCTTTCATATCGGTGATTTCGTACGGGCTCGCGATTGCATTCCTGGCAGCCAGCAGGGCCACGGGAGCGTTTTCATCCGTTACAGGAGTAGACCAGCTGCCGGTGCTGGTGGAAGAGACATTGTAGCGGAAGCTGTTGTTGTCCAGGGTTACATTGCCGTTGAAAGGTCCAATGATGGATTCGAACACGGTACAGGCGGCGCCGTAGCGCGCGAGACCATAGTCCATGTGATAGCCGTCGCGGGTGAGGTCGTTCGCGGTGTTGAGTTTGGTAGTACGCAGGTTCTGCAGCATCACTCCGGTAGAGATGACACCGTCGAAGCCGCATTCTTCAACCGCATGTCTGCCCTGTTCGGCTATCTTCTCCCACATTCCCAGCTGGGTGGTGAAAGGCTTGTCTACATTCTGCGCTTTGGACAGGTCGAAGTAGGCTTGGGAAAGGATGTAGTAAAGCTTCGGATTGGCCCCCAGAGCAGTCTGGGCGTCCTTCACCTTCTGCACGAGTCCGTTTACGGCCGCTTTCTCTGTTTCGGTCCAACCCCATGCAAGCAGCCATCCGGTATGCTCCTGGATAGTGACTATATCGAATTTGGCAGCAGAGGCCACCACATCCAGGCTCTTGCCGGTAATATCGGTCCAACTGGTCTTTCCGGGATTGCAGAGATAGCAGTGATAATCGGCGGAAGTGGCCCAGCCGCTATAGTACTCAGGGATGGTGCGGCCGCCGTAGTACATGTGTACCAGCTGGACATCGTTGAGTCCGGCAGCATGGATGATTCCGGGCAGGTGCTCAACGGCATCCTTGGTAAAGCTGTTACCGATGAAGAAGATACGGAAACCGGCTTCTACATTGATGTCGGGATCTGCAGGATTCTCTTCAGTAAGGATATCGTAGGTGATATTATTGAAGCTGCCACTGGCTGCAGAGCCACCGGTCTTGCCAAGATAGGCCTGCTTGTTCGCCTCTGTATAAACGTCGTACTGCCAGGTGCCCTCGTTGTATTTGCCTACCTTTCCGGAGGCCACTCCCCCTTCAAATACGGCTGCAACATTGAGATACCCGAAAAATACTCCGCGATAATCGCTGTCGGTAATAATTTCACCATAGTTCTCGCAATTGGTGAACGGGCCTGTGCTGCTGGCAAGCGAGAAGATGCCGCCGCAGCGACCGGCAGTGGTAGATACCAGGTTACCGTAATTCTTGCAGGAAGTAAGTGTTGAACCGTTGGCCAGGAGGCAGACGATATTGCCAAGACGGGTACCGCCGGAAGTGGTCATGGTGTTGAGCTGGTTTCCGCGGTTCTCGCAGCCGACTATATCGGTACAGGCGTTCGCAGCGCCCACGATTCCGGCAGAACGGCCGACTGCAGAGGTAATGTTTCCGTTGTTGTTGCAGTTGGAAATGACTATCCTGGGCTCTCCGCCGGTTACGGCATTCGTGAAGCCCATTATGCCGGCCACATGGATACCAGCTGCGCTGGCGTTCTGATTTGCGGTGTTGGGAGCATTGATTTCTCCGAAATTATGTACGCTGTCTACCACACAGCCAGTATCCTTGGCATAGGCACCGCCAATGAGAGCCATGTGCAGCAGTCCGGTTGCGCCGCCGCCATAGGTCATAGGGGCATAGCTGGTAATGTCGCGCACCTCGGCGTCGTACATTACGCCGGCAATCATACCTGCACTCAGAGATACGTTTGTGTTTACGGTAAGGGAACAATTGTCCTCAATCACGAAATTACGGACCACTGCACCTTTGCCCAGATAGCCGAAGATACCATAGTGGTTGCCCGCTTCAGTTTCGCTGCACACCAGATGCAGGTTCTTGATATGATGGGCATTGCCGTCAAACTTGCCGGTGAAAGCATTTCCGGCGGTAATTGTGGGGACATAGCTGGTCCAGGCGGCAGTTGCAAAGCCAACCGGCACGAAGGGCTCTTCGAGTTCCGCGAAATTGATATCTGCGACAAGGTTCACGAAACCGTCCTTATCCTCCCACTGTGCGGTGGAAGTGCCGGCATTGACAGCTTTTGCAAAAGCCATGAAGTCTGCTGCATCGGCAATACCGTTAACTCCCCAGGTAATGGAAGGCATCGCACGGAGCTGGCCGGCTGCGAGAGTGCGGGGACCGGTAGCCCTGACCATAGTCTCATTGTCCTGACCGACAAGCTCCAGCTTAAGTCCGGAGGGATACTCACCGGCGGGCACAGGGATATAGATAGTCAGAGGATTTGCGAGACTGGTGTTGCAGGATACGGTGATAACCTTATCTTCATCTGCAGTGGATTTCCCGGTAAGGGCGCCGGTCTGGCAGTCTATTCCGAAGTCGCCGCAGATCTGCTCACCGCCGAGTCCGGAGAACTTCACGTTCTGCACGAAGTTGTCGGCAGTGCCGGCTACAACCACCTTGACAACAGCCGTAAGCGCAGAGAAATCTATCTGCCCCGCCGTAGTGGAATAACCCACGAGAGGGAGCCTCAGAGTGGCGGCATCCAGGGTTGAAGGCAGAGTGACGGTTTCTGCATCCTTGTAGAGGTTTGCAGGAGAAACCGCATTGTAAGGCAGTTCCAGCTCGTCCTTGAAGTTGAAGGTAGCTGTCTGAGCCGCCGCTTCGAGGGCGTCGGAAGCGATGCCGTTAATACAGATGTCGTCACCGGCCGTCCAGGTAACTTTGACATCGTTGATGGCTGTTTTGGAAAGGTCTGCCAGAGAAGCCTCTACCTTCGCCTTGGAAGGAGTCACAGGTTCTACAGGATCTTTCGGAGTGCAGGCCACCGCCAGAACGGCAGCGGCTGCGAGCAAAAATCGGTTTAGTTTCATAGTCATATAAATTATTTGGATCTTATCAGAATATAGGACATACAGCTGCGTTCGCCTTTGGAATCAGAGGGCTTGTTGACGAGCCCGCCCTTGGAGGTGGAAGGATTCCATACCCACATGCAGGCTGAACCGCCACCGTCGAAACGGGTAAGGGACCAGCCACCCAGTTTCCTGCCTATGCGGTAAACTTCATATACTCTCACACCCATGGAATACCAGCCCTGACGGCCGTCTATCTCTACCAGCCAGACCTTCCGTCCGTCCTGGGAAACAACCGGGAAGGTTACGGGGTCGTAGACGGTATGCATGGAATAACCGGAAGGAATGGAACTTGTGCCGTCTTCACCGGCATTCAAAGGCATGAACATGGATGAGCCCAGCGAAAGTATGGGTTTGGACGCGTCGCCGTCCATTGCGATGTCGCAGCGGAACTCTATAGTGTCCCCAACCTTTACGGAAGAAGCCCAGGTATCCGCGACAGAACCGGAAAGGGCTATTCCAATCCTGTTGGACTGAGTGATATACGGCAACGACGTGAGAGCCTTGGACCTGCCGTCGTAAATTGCCTTTACAGTAGCGGGGGCATAGCCGCAATTCACCTTCATGGGAGAAGAGTCGTATTCACAGATAACGTAGAGCACGTTGGCAGACAGGCCGTTGGTAACGGATGAGAGGCCCGAATGGGGCACTTTCACATAGTGCGATGTAAAGAG